>JAXDNZ010000152.1:0-8096 GCA_034669185.1 Hyphomicrobiales bacterium | reverse complement strand
TCACGACACCGGAGGGCCCAAGCGCGCCCGCGGGCTTCCATTGGTTTCGCACGTGGCAAAGGCGAAACACCTCGCTCTTGTAAAGGTCCTTGATCGGGTTGAAGCCGCCGTTCATGTCGCCGTAGATCGTGGCGTAGCCGACGGACATTTCCGACTTGTTGCCGGTCGTCACCACCATCAGGCCGAACTTGTTCGAGATCGCCATCAGGATCGTACCGCGCGTGCGCGACTGGAGGTTTTCCTCCGTGATGTCGCGGTTGGTGCCGGCGAACAGGCCTTTCAATGTCGCCTCGAAGCCCTCGACCGGCGCCGCGATCGGCACGATGTCGTACTGGATGCCGAGCGCCTTCGCGACCGCTGCCGCATCCTCGAGCGAATCCTGCGATGTGTACTTGTACGGCAGCATCACGGCGCGGACGCGCTCGGCGCCGAGCGCATCGACCGCCATCGCGGCGCAAAGCGCGCTATCGATGCCGCCCGAGAGACCGAACACCACGCCCTTGAACCCGTTCTTGTCGACGTAATCGCGCAGGCCCAGCACACAGGCCGCATAGTCGGCCTCGTCCGCCTCCTCGATCATCGCGTTCGGACCGGGCAGGCACCGCCATCTGCCGTCCTTGCGCACCCAGTGCGTGGTCACGACCGCCTCGCCAAAGGCCGGAAGCTGCAATGCAAATGAGCGGTCGGCGTTGAGCCCGAACGAGGCCCCGTCGAACACGAGCTCGTCCTGCCCGCCGACCATGTTGAGATAGACAAGCGGCAGGCCGCTCTCGACCACGCGCGCGACCGCGATGTTCAGCCGCGCAGCCGTTTTCTCGCGCCAGTAGGGCGAGCCGTTCGGCACGAGCAGGATCTCGCCCCCGGTCTCGGCGACGCACTCCACGACGTCCGGGCCCCAGATGTCCTCGCACACCGGCACGCCGATGCGCACGCCGCGCAGCACGATCGGGCCCGGCATCGGGCCGGGCACGAACACCCGCTTCTCGTCGAACACGCCGTAATTGGGCAGATCCACTTTGTGGCGGGCTGCCGCGATCCGCCCGCCTTCGAGCAACAGGTGCGAATTGTGCAGCTTGCCGTCCTCGACCCAGGGCGCGCCGACGAGCACCGCCGGACCGCCATCACCGGTCTCGCGCGCCAGCGCCTCAACCGCCGTGCGGCAGGCGGCCTGGAACGCAGGTTTCAGAACGAGGTCTTCGGGCGGGTAGCCGGCGATGAACAGCTCCGGGAAAATGATGAGATCGGCGCCTTCGCCTGCCGCAGTCGCACGTGCGCGCCGCACTTTCTCGGTGTTGCCGGCGACGTCGCCGACGGTCGGGTTGAGCTGCGCAAGCGCAATGGCGAGCTTGTCGGCGGGACGGGTGTTCATGGAAAAGATGTAGCGAGGCCGACGCCGAACGGCAATCAGGCGGCTACGCGGCCGCCGAAGAACGCCGCCGCCTCGCGTCGGCTAGGCGCGGCTCATGCGAACCCCAGCCATCGCGCAAGCCCGATCCACTCGGCCAGCGCCAGGAGCCAAGTCAGTCCTGCGATCGCGAGTGCGATGCCGACTGCCGCGGACGCCATGTCCTTGATCCGGCCGATATCGGGATCATGGGTCGCCGTGACGTGGTCGGAGAGCTTCTCGATTGCGGTATTGAGAAGCTCGACGACGATCAGCAACAGGACCACGCCGATCAGTGTCAGCCGCTTCCAGGCGAGCGGCGTGATGAAGAAGGCGGCCGGAACAGCCAGCGCAAGCGCGGCCAGTTCTTCGCGGAACGCCTGTTCGGATTTCGCCGCCGCGACCAGTCCGCGCCACGAATTGAGTGTGGCGCGCCACATGCGAAACATGGTCGCCCCCGCGCCCGCCCGCGCCGTTACAGCCCCGACGCCGCCTGCATCGGCTTCATCCTGGCGGCGCGTTCCGCCTTCAGTCCCTCGGCCAGCAGGAAAGCGAGCTCGATCGCCTGCTCGGCGTTGAGCCGCGGATCGCAGAGCGTGTGATAGCGGTCATTCAAGTCCTGCTCGCTGATCGCGCGCGCACCGCCGGTGCATTCGGTCACGTCCTTGCCGGTCATCTCCAGATGCACGCCGCCCGCATGCGTGCCCTCGGCGGCATGCACGGCGAAAAACGTGCGCACCTCCTGCAGGATGCGGTCGAACGGCCGCGTCTTGTAGCCGGTCTCCGCGCTGATGGTGTTGCCGTGCATCGGATCGCACGACCACACCACGGCCCGGCCTTCGCGCTTGACCGCGCGCACCAGCGCCGGGAGATGGTCTCCGACCTTGTCTGCACCGAAGCGGTTGATCAGCGTAAGCCGCCCCGGCTCGTTCTCGGGGTTGAGGATGTCGATCAGCTTGATCAGCTCATCCGCTTTCAGCGAAGGGCCGCATTTCATGCCGATCGGGTTCTTGATGCCGCGGAAATATTCGACATGGGCATGGTCGGGCTGGCGCGTGCGATCGCCGATCCACACAAGATGACCCGAGGTGCAGTACCAGTCGCCGGTGGTCGAATCCTGCCGTGTCATCGCCTGCTCGTAGCCGAGCAGTAATGCCTCGTGGCTGGTATAGACGTCCGTGCCGCGCAGCTCGGGATGGCTTTCAAGATCGAGGCCGCACGCCTGCATGAAGGCGAGCGTTTCGGAAATGCGGTCGGCAACGTCGCGGTAGCGGTCGAGCTGCTTGGGGTCCTTTACAAAACCCAGCATCCATTCGTGCACGCGGCCAAGGCTCGCGTAGCCCCCGTTCGCGAAGGCGCGCAGCAGGTTCAAGGTTGCGGCCGACTGGTGATAGGCCTCGATCAGCCTCTGCGGATCGGGCGTGCGCGCGTCCCTGGTGAAGTCGGCCCCGTTGACGATATCGCCGCGATAGCTCGGAAGCTCGACGCCGCCGCGCTTCTCGGTCGGCGAGGACCGCGGCTTGGCGAACTGCCCGGCAATCCGGCCGACCTTGACCACGGGCGACGCACCCGCGAAAGTCAGCACCACCGCCATCTGCAGGAAGACGCGGAAGAAGTCGCGGATCGAATTCGCGCTGTGGTCCTCGAAGCTCTCGGCGCAGTCGCCGCCCTGAAGCAGGAAAGCATCCCCCGAGGCGACGCGCGCGAGCGAACGCTTCAGGTTGCGCGCCTCGCCGGCGAACACCAGCGGCGGAAACGACGCAAGCCTGGCTTCGGTTTCGGCGAGCTTCGCCGCATCCGGGTACTGCGGAACCTGGACGATCGGCTTTGCCCGCCAACTATCGGGCGTCCAACGCTCGGGCATGAAGCAAACTCCTTCAATCGCCGGGGCTTATACACGCCTCGCTGTCATCCCGGAAGCCGCGCGGCGGCTATCCGGGATTCATCTATCCCGACGACCGCCGGGTTGAGATAAGGGAAAGACCGATCCCGGCTCTGCCCATAGCGCGTCGCCAACGCGCTTTAGGGATTAGCCGGACGACACGTGAGAACATGCCCATTCACCCCGCCTACGCCCAGGTTTCAGCCCTTCTCGCCGCGGTCTTCATCCTGATCGCCGGCAATGGACTGTCGAACACGCTGATCCCGCTCGGCGCGACCGCGGCGGCGTTCCCGGAATTATCGCTCGGCCTGATCGGCTCGGCCTATTTCGGCGGCATGCTGATCGGATGCCTCGCGACGCCGCGCATCATCGCTCGCGCCGGTCACGTGCGGGCATTCTCGGCGTTCGTCGCGGTCGCGACGGTCGCGACGCTCGCGCATCCGGTCTTCGTCGAGCCGACCGCCTGGGGCGCGATCCGCGCGGTGACGGGTTTCTGCTTTGCGGGCCTCTACGCCACGATCGAAAGCTGGATGCACGACAAGGCCGACAATGTCGTGCGCGGCCGCATGCTCGCGGTCTATCAGATGATGAACTATGCCGGCTCGGCGACCGGACAGCAGGCGATCCGCTTCCTGTCACCGGCCTCGTTCGTCTCGTTTTCGGTGGTCGCGGCCGCGCTTGCCCTCTCGGTGCTGCCGCTCGCCTATACGCGCTCTGATCCGCCAGAGCCGCCGCCCGAGCCCAGGCTGCGGCTTGCCTGGCTGTTTCGCATCTCGCCGGTCGGGATCGTGGGGGCGCTGGTCTCGGGCTCGGCCAACGGCACGTTCTGGTCCCTTGCGCCGGTGTTTGCCGATCGCAGCGGGCTGTCGGCCGGCGGCATCGCGAGCTTCATGACCGCAGCGATCATCGGCGCGGCGCTCGTGCAATGGCCGGTCGGCCGCCTCGCCGACAAGCGCGATCGCCGACATATCATGCTCGCCGCCATGCTGATCGCAATCGCCGCGCAAAGTGCACTGATCTGGTTCGCGAAGAGCGAAGCGCTGGTGTTGATCGCGCTCGCAGCGGCGGTCGGTGCCTCGGCGTTCGTGCTCTACCCGCTCTCGTCAAGCCACGCGCAGGACCTGACCGCGCGCGAGAGCTCCGTCGAGGTCTCGACCGGCCTGCTTCTGGCCTACACAGTCGGTGCGATTGTCGGCCCTACCGTGGCGGCATTCATGATGAGCCACATCGGGCCGCAGGCGCTGTTCATCCACAACGCCGCCATCCACGTGCTGGTCGTTGCCTTCGTGGTCTGGCGGCTGTTCCAGCGGCCGCCGCGCGCGGAGAGCGTCAGCCGGTGATCGCCTGTTCGCGTCGGCGCCAACGCGTCCATGTCGGGGCGAGCGAATAGGCGAACAGTCCACCCGCTGCGGCGATGCCCGTGATCCACAATGGCCAGAACGCCGGATCGTGCGGGATCGTGACCACGTAGACCGCGCTGATGGTGATGGTCTGCAATCCAACAAACCCGAGCGCGAGCGCCGGAGCGCGCACCGACAGCACCGCGATGGCGAACGCCGTCGCCATGATGTGGCTTGCATAAGTCCCGACGTGATTGATGGTCTGGCCCGGAATGAAGATCAGGATGACGAAGTTGGCGAAAATCGCCGTAAGCGCGACGATCATGCGTAGCGCGAAATCACGTTGCGGGCGCTCGTCGGCGCGCATGAAAGGAAGCAGCACGAGCGCGACGATGAGCGCCAGCGAAAAGACATGCAACGACGGCAGAAACTGGAAGAAATCCGCGATGCGGACCGCCGGCGCGATGCCAGCGTCGCCCGCGACGAGTCGCGCGATTTCAGCCAGGTTGGCCGGCCAAGTGCCGATCAGCGCCTTCAGGTTCTCAAGCTTGCCGGTGGAATAGTCGCGCCACGACAGCGCCGCGTAGGACTCGCGCAGCGTCGTGAAAAGTCCGCGCTGATCGACATCGATCACGCCGGCGAGATGCCATTTCAGCAGACGATCGCCGGGCGGATCGATGAAACGCTGGTAGAGTATCCACGTCACGTAGAGCGCCGCCAAGGTCGCGGCGGCGGCGACCATCGTCTTCACCGACGGCCAGGCCCAGAACAGGACCACCGCGATGGCGAAACCGATCAGCGCGAAGGCGCTGCTGCCGTGGCTCAACACCGCGAGCGCCGCCAGCCCGCCGATCAGGACGCCGGCCGCCGCAGGCCGTTCGTCCGGCGGCCGCGGCCGGAAAACGAGCGCGAAGGTCAGCAGCACGTATCCGGCCGCCAACAGCTTCGGCCAGGTGAAGAACGTATTGATGATCGCGACCGGGAAGAGGCAGCAGGCAAGCATGGTGAGCCGCCGCGCCGGCGGCAAGAGCGCCGCCGCAATCATCAGGCCCCACGCGCCGAACAGATAGGTCGCCTGAAGGAACGACGCGACGACCTGATAGGCCAACAGATGGTGGCGCAAGGTGAGCAGCAGGTACAGACCGCTTTGCAGCGGCGGACGGTCACTCGCGAGCCAGTCGCCGACGAGCGGAGACCCGATATGGCCGGCCCGCAGCTCCATCGCGACGATAAGGGGGAGGATGTTGTCCTCGGGCAGCAACTGGCTGAAGCGGCCGCGCGATGTCAGCACGGGGTTATCGATTCCGCCCGCCGAAAAGCCGAGTGACAGGACGACAACGAAAAACAGGACCGTGAACAGCAACGGCTCGGCGAGCCAGCGAAGCTCGCGCAGGCGGCGCCAAGCCATCCAAGCCGCATAGACAAGCAGCACGGCGAGCAGGACGATCTTCAGCGCACCGAACACCGGGTAGCTCGCATAGGCGAGCCAGAACGAGCCATATCCGAGGGCGCCGAGCGAAAAGACCCCGGCGCAAAACACGAGCAGACGATCGCCGAGCCCGAACGTCCGCTTGCAGAGATCGCAGAGCGCGGCGAAGACCGCGCATATCACCAGGATTTGCAGCACCGTGTAGCCGAGGAAGCCGGCCAGTGTGGTCATAGGCGCGGGCCTACTCGGCCGCCTCACGGGCGTAGCTCGCCGTCATGGTGCGCATCGTGACGAGCTCTTCGGCGGCGGTCGGGTGCACCGCCATGGTGGCGTCGAAGTCGGCCTTGGTCGCGCCCATCCTGATCGCGATGCCGAGCACTTGAATCAGTTCGCCCGCGTCCGGCCCCACGATGTGGCAGCCGAGCACCTGCCCGGTCTGGCCGTCGACCACGAGCTTCTGCAGCACCTTGGTGTCGCGGCCGGACAAGGTCGTCTTCATCGTGCGGAACACGGTCTTGTAGATGTCGACCCTGTGGAAGCGCTCGCGCGCCTGCGTCTCGGTCAGCCCGATGACGCCGACTTCCGGCTCGGTGAACACCGCCGTCGGTACGTTGACGTGATCGACCGCCGTCTCCTTGCCGCCGAACACCGTGTCGGCGAAAGCGTGTCCTTCCCGGATTGCGACCGGCGTGAGCGCGAGGCGGTCGGTGACGTCGCCGACCGCGTAGATGTGCGGCACCGAGGTGCGTGAGAATTCGTCGACCGCGATCGCGCCCTTCTCATTGAGTCGAACGCCCGCCGCTTCCAAGCCGATGCCCGCGATGTTCGGCCGCCGTCCGGTCGCGAACATCACCTTGTCGACCACGATGTCGTCATGGCCGGAGAGTTCCACGCACAGCCCGTGGTCGACCTTGTCGACCGCCTCGACGATGCGCTTGGGGAGGATCCTGATGCCGCTCCGTTCCATCTCGTCGCGCAGGTGCGCGCGCACGTCGTCGTCAAAGCCGCGCAGGATGTTGTCGGCGCGGCAGACCAGGGTCACCTCGGAGCCGAGGCCGTGGAAGATGCAGGCGAATTCGACGGCGATGTAGCCACCACCGTGGATCAGGATGCGCTTGGGCAGTTCGGTCAGATGAAACGCCTCGTTGGACGAGATGACGTGCTCGATGCCGGCGATGCCGGTGCCCATGCCGGGCCATGCGCCGGTCGCGATCAGGATGTGCTTTGCGCGCACACGCCGGTCGTCCGCAAGCAGCCGCACCGTATGCGGGTCTTCCAGCACGGCACGGCTCTTGACGATCGTAACGTTCGAGCGCGTGAGGTTCGCCGTGTATGCGGCTTCCAGGCGCGCGATCTCGGTGTCCTTGTTGGCGATCAGCGTGGCCCAGTCGAACGTCGGCGTCGGCATGGTCCAGCCGTAGCCCGCAGCCTCGTCGAATTCGTGGGAAAAACGCGAGGCATAGACCAGGAGCTTTTTCGGTACGCAGCCGCGGATCACGCAGGTACCGCCCACGCGATATTCCTCCGCCAGCATCACGCGCGCGCCATGGCTTGCGGCGATGCGCGCGGCGCGCACGCCGCCCGAGCCGCCGCCGATGACGAAGAGATCGACCTCGCTCATGGCGCGTATCGGCGAGCTTTAGAGATTGTGACCCTTCTTCTTCATCTCGGCGCGGAAGCGGTTCATCACGTCCTCGCCCACCCGCGGCGCCCATTGCTGCACGTAGTTGAACGTCTCGTCGAGCACGAGCGGTTCCTGTGCCAGCATCTTCTTGCCGACCGGCGTCTTGTAGAACGCCGTGAGCTCCTTGAGCTCCTGCTCGGAAAAGCGCGCGGCGTAGAACTTGGCGGCTTCGGTGATCAGATCGCTGCGCCGCGCGCCAAATTCGGTGCGCAACTGCGTGCTGACCTCGTTGAGGTCTTTGGAAAGCTGCGGGTTCGTCTGCAGCAGGGCCGCCTTGGTCTGCTCGACGATGCCGACGATGACCGGATCGAACATCGCGCTGCCGCCCTTGAGCTCGACCAGTTCGCGCGCCGTCCCGACGGCCGCCGCCGACGGCG
>JAXDNZ010000151.1:0-2864 GCA_034669185.1 Hyphomicrobiales bacterium | reverse complement strand
CCGGTGACAGGCCGCAAGGCGCTCTACGTCAACCGCGGCTTCACCAGCCACATCGTCGGCGTGCCCCGCGACGAGAGCGATGCGATCCTGGCGTATCTCTATACCCACTGCGAGAACCCGCTGTTCCAGTGCCGCTTCCGTTGGACCGAAAATGCGATCGCGTTCTGGGACAATCGCTGCACCCAGCACCGTGCGATGTGGGACTACTGGCCGCACACGCGCTCCGGCACGCGCGTCACCGTGAAGGGCGAGCGGCCGGTGTAGTGCAGGATCGTAGCCCGCATGAGCGGGCGGGCGTCGCAGGCGCGCGGCGCGACATGCGGGGCCGGACGCGATAGAAGACCCGCATATCGCTTCGCTCATGCGGGCTACGGGTTCAAGGACATTGACGATGAAATCGCTTCTCGCCGTCGTGGCGGTGGTCGCCGCCGTGCTTCCGTCCGGCGCAGACGCCGCCAATCTGCCGGATCAGTTCAACGGCCTCTGGGTCGCGGCCGAGGTCCCGAACAAGGACAAATGCCGCAAGGAGGAGCCCAAGGGCGAGGACGATCGCCCGGTCGACAGCATGATGAGTGTCGCGCCCGGCACGATCACCTATTACGAACAGCACTGCCAGATCGTGTCGGCAAAGCGGCTGCAGGCGCCCAATCCGAACGAACAGGGCCGCATCAATGTCGACGTCAACCTCGCCTGCAAGGGCGAAGGCATGCTCTGGTCGGCGCGCGAGATCTGGCACGTCGAGACGATCGACGGAAACAAGGTCGTGGTGGTGACCGGCTTGAGCCAGACCAACTTTCGCGACGAGCGCGGGCGAAAGCAGAACACGCCCAGCATGATCACGACGTCGATCTACTACGCCTGCAAATGAGTGAAATCGTAGGGCGGGCAAAGCGGAGCGTGCCCGCCGTATTGTCTGCGCGTAGGTGGCGGGCACGGCGCTTCGCGCCTTGCCCGCCCTGCAGCTTTCCGCCCGCCAACGCTCAGATCGCGCTCGCCGCGATGTTCACGGTCAGCGCCAGCAACGCGGCATTGAACAGGAACGAGATGATGCCGTGCGACAGCACGGTGCGGCGGATCGACTTCGACGAGATGGTCACGTCGGACACCTGCGCGCACATGCCGATGACGAACGAGAAATACATGAAGTCCCAGTAGTCGGGCTCCTCCTTGGCGTCCGGGAACTGCAGTCCGCCGATGATGTGATCGCGGCCGTCGCCGTAATATTCGTGCGCGTAATGCAGCGCGAACATCACGTGGATGAAGGCCCAGGACAGAACGATCGTGGTGGTGGCGAGGATGAGCTGGGCCGGCTGGCGCGGCGCGTTCCCGCTGGTGGCGAGCTCGGAGAAAATGGCCGCGAGGCTCGCCGCCGCGGCCGCAACGGTCAGCACCAGGAACATGATCTGGCTCTCGTCCTGCATCGCGGCGCGGCGGCGGATGCGATGCACGTCGGAATGCCACATCAGATTGAGCGCGAGACAAAGATAAAGCGCGATGCCGACGTTCCAGCCGATCAGCAGCTTGGTGGCGGCGCGCCAGTCGACCGCCGCGAACAGCAGCGCGATCACGGCGAGCCCGAGCGCCACGGAGATCGACAGGCGCGGACGCGACTTGACGACGCGCACGGCCTTGAGGCGATGACGCGGCGGCGGTGGCGGCAGGACGGCGGTTTCGGCCATGGCGCTATTCGAGCCTGAAAATGCGAGGCTTCACAAGCGATCTTTCGCTGGCCTAAGTCATGCCTATGCCCAACGGCGCGCCCCGCAGCCGCCCCGTCCGCATCGTGCGGGCGGTCCTGCTCGCGCTGGTGCTGCTGCTTCTGCTGCCATACCTGCTCACGCCGCTCTATCTGTTCGCCCGCCCGGTCTCGACGCTGATGGTCTGGCGCTGGACCACGGGCGCGCGGGTGGAGCGCATCTATGCGCCGATCGACTCCATGGCGCCGGCGCTACCGCTCGCCGTCATCGTCGCGGAGGACGGCCGCTATTGCGCTCATCATGGCGTCGATTTCGCCGCGTTGCGCGACGTCATATCGGAGGCCGACGACATGTCGGAGATGCGTGGCGGCTCGACCATCGCGCAGCAGACCGCGAAGAACCTGTTCCTGTGGCCGGGTCGCTCGGTCGTGCGCAAGGCGCTGGAACTGCCGCTCGCGCTATGGCTCGACCTCGTGCTCGGCAAGCGGCGGCTGTTGGAGGTCTATCTCAATATCGCCGAATGGGGTCCCAGCGGCGAGTTCGGCGCCGAGGCCGGGGCGCGCCGCGCGTTCAACAAGCCGGCGCGCGACCTGACCCAGCGCGAGGCGGCGTTGCTGGCCGCAGTATTGCCTAATCCGCGACGGCGCAGCGCCGCGCGGCCGGGCCCGGACGTTAGGCGCCTGGGCGGCATCTACGAGACCCGGTCGCGCGGTTCCGCGACAGTTGCGGACTGCATCCGGCGACAGAACCGGCCCTAGCCATGGCTGGATCGATCCTCTATAAGCCCGCCTTCCCGATTATCAGCGTTTGGCCGCCATCGGGCGCCAGCGCGACGCCAGGAGACCCCAATGGCCGTTCCGAAACGAAAAACCTCGCCGTCCCGGCGCGGCATGCGCCGTTCCGCCGATGCGCTCAAGCGGCCGGCCTATATCGAGGACAAGGATTCGGGCGAATTGCGCCGCCCGCACCACATCGACCTCAAGACCGGCATGTATCGCGGCCGGCAGGTGCTCAAGGCCAAGCAAGAGGCCTGAAGCCCCTTGTGACGTTTTCAAGCGCGTCGTCCCATGGGGCCGGCGCGCAACATTTTTGCCGTAGAGACAGGCTACCGGGACCGCTACATTCTCCCCGCCGAACCGGGAGGCCCGCGTGATCGGATTTCCGCTG
>JAXDNZ010000150.1:0-7731 GCA_034669185.1 Hyphomicrobiales bacterium | reverse complement strand
GCGAGGCCGTTGAGGAGGGCAAGCGCACCAAACTCCCGGCCAAACGAATCCGCCTCGAGTACCCCGTCGAGTGCAAGGTCTCCGTTCTCGGCGCAGCGCGCCCTGAGCCCTACGCGGTACGCCTCATTACCACTTGGACCAACTACGACGGCCCCAAGGCGGTGCCGAAAAAATCCGAGCGCCTCACCGGGAAAGTAAACGGCGGCGCTCCGTGGACGGCGACCCTCGCGCCTGACCAGGACTTCATTGGCTGCCTCGACTTCGTCATCGAAGCGGTGCTCACCGCGCCCGGCGCCGACGCCAAACCGGCGTGGTCGAAAAAAATAAAGGTCAAACAGTTCTGCCCCGACTGATCGGACATCGTTTCGGATGTCTGGAATTGGCCCAAAGCGGACCTGCCGACCCAACCGGTGGATGTCTGCTTAGCGGGGAGAACCGGACATCGCGCGAATGCGACGTGACCTCCGTTAGTGCCTTAGCGGACTTTGCCAGTGGTCACTCACGACGCTAATGACAATTGGGCGGCTTGACGGCGGGCAGCACGTCTAAGAGGCGGCCTTTGAGCTCCGCTGTGTAAATTCAGCCGGACGGCCGCTGGGAAATTCGATAGCATTCGATGCCGCGAGAGCGACAAAACTGACAAAGCGGTTCCGTGACCTCCGGGGAGGCGCGTATGCCGACTACGACAGGCAACATATTCATCGATACCCTCGCCGGCGTCAGCTGGCTCGATGTCGGCGGTGATCGCAACATCACCTATTACTTCGACGAGGCCTCGCTCGTTCACCTTTGGAGCCCGTTCGAGAGCGCGATGTGGCAGAGCGCGCTGCAGCAATGGGCCAATGTCGCGAATATCACGACGCAACGTCTATCTTCATCCGCGGGGGCCGATCTCTACGAAGAGTGGACGACAAGTTCGTTCATGCAGGCCAACCACAGCAGTTCCACTCTTCCGGCCTACCAAAACCTTCCGAACGGAAGCCCACCCGTCACGGGAGATTTCAGTACTCTTTATGCCTTTTCGTATTGGTCACCGAACGGCCTGTCTCCCGGCGGAATTGGCTATCGGCTCTTCGTGCATGAGATCGGTCACGGGCTTGGTCTCGTGCACCCGCATGGCAGCGAGGTCCTGCCGGGGCCGAGGCCCGTGTTTCCCGGCGTCACCGGCGTGAGCGATCTGGGAACGCTGAGCTACAATCAAGAAATCTATTCGATCATGTCGTACAATTACGGCACGGCATCCAACTCGGGTTCGGACACGTACGGCCATGCCATCACGCCGATGGCCTTTGATATCGCGGCAATTCAGTCACTCTACGGCCCCAACACGAACTACCATGCCGGTGCGGACACGTATGTTCTGCCTGATGCCAACGGCACCGGCAACGGCGCGTTCTGGCAATGCATCTGGGACGCCGGCGCGATCGACACGATCCGATACGACGGCAGGCTGAATGCGACGATCGATCTGCGCGCCGCAACCCTCGTGAACGGCGATCCCATTGCCGGGGGAGCCGTTTCGCAAGCCTTCAGCATTTTCGGCGGGTTCACGATCGCGAACGGCGTGGTCATCGAAAACGCCGTGGGCGGGAGCGGCAATGACACGATCATCGGCAACTCCGCCGACAACGTCCTTAATGGCAATGGGGGCAGCGACACGGCGGTGTTCTCCGGCCCGCGCGCGGCCTACACGATCACGAATATCGGCAGCGATTTCCAGATCTCCGGACCTGACGGCACGGATTTGCTGACGAATATCGAATTTGCGAAGTTCGCCGACACGACAGTGACGTTGACGGCGAGCACGACCGCCGCGCCAGGGCTCTTCGTCTACCACGCGCCCGTCGACCTCAATCACGATGGCAACGGCGACCTGTTGTTCCGCCACACGACCGGCGCGGTTCCGGCTGGGAGCTCAACGGCCCGGTAAAAGTCCTCGATCAGGTCACCTCGCTCCTCGGCAATGACTGGCATGTGGCCGCCAAGAGCGACTTCAACGGCGACGGCAACACCGACATCCTGCTGCGCCACGACAACGGCTGGATCGCGGTCTGGAGCCTGAACGGGACGCAGAAAGCCGCCGACCAGGTCGTCTCACTGATCCTCAACGACTGGCACGTTGCGGCGACGAGCGATTTCAACGGCGACGGCAAGTCGGACATCCTGCTCCGCCACGACAACGGCACTATCGCGCTCTGGACCATGAACGGCGGGACGAAGCTCGCCGACCAGATCGTCTCGCCGCTTGGCAATGACTGGCATGTCGCCGATACCGCCGACTTCAATGGCGACGGCAAGTCCGACATCCTGCTGCGTCACGACAACGGCTGGCTCGCGTTCTGGACCATGAACGGTGCGCAGAAAGCCGCCGACCAGGTCGTCTCGCCGATCGCCAACGATTGGCACGCCGTTGCGTCAACCGATTTCAACGGCGACGGCAAGGGCGACATCCTGTTACGCCATGACACCGGTGCGGTCGCGATCTGGACCATGAACGGGGCGCACAAGATGGGCGACCAAGTCGTGTCGCAGATGGGCAATGACTGGCACTTTCTCGGCACCGGCGACTTCAACGGCGACGGCCGAGCCGACATCCTCTGGCGCCACGACAACGGCGCGGTCGCGGTCTGGGAAATGAACAACGCACAGAAGATCGCCGATCAGGTCGTTAGCCCACTCGGTAACGATTGGCACTTCGCCGCCTTGACCGACGCCAATGGCGACCACAGGACCGATATTCTGTTCCGTCAGGACGACGGGACGGTATTGCTCTGGCAGATGAACGGAACTCAAAAGGTCGTGGATCAAGTCGTATCCCACATGGGGAACGACTGGGTGCTGACATGAGCGACGGGTAAGCCCAAAAGTCTGGGATGTCTCCTATTGGCCCAAGACAGACATGCGGATCGCCGCACGAAATGTCCGCTCTTGGTGGGGACGAGCCGTGCGGTGCTTTATGAGTACATGCCGTGGCTTTGCTTATCCCTCCTCCCAGGGGGAGGGTGGCGGTCCGCAGGACCGCCGGGTGGGGTCTTTCTCACAATTCCCAAAAACTCGTGCGTGTGGGTTTGCGTCAGCACGCCGACCAAGTCCTCGCTTCGCTCGGAGCCACCCTCCCGCTTCGCGGCGAGCGATGAGCGGTGCCGCCCCGTGACGCGCCCTGCGCGATCACAGCCTTGCGTCTTTCTTTCGTCGCAAGCCTAAACCTAAGATCGCCGCTCCGGAAGCCGGCAATGACCGGCCCGGATTTTTCGAGGAGGCGACCCATGACCCAACACACGATGCTTTCGCGCCGCCGCTTGCTGCAAGGCGGCACCGCTGCGCTCGCGACGGGACTTGCGGGGCTGCCCGCGCTCGCCAAGGGGCCGATGCTCGGCACGCAGGCGCCCTACTTCTATCGCTTCAAGCTCGGCAGCGCGGAGGCGACGATCGTGTCCGACGGCCCGCTGCCGCTCGGCGATCCAAGCCAGGCCTTTCTCGGGCTGACCAAGGACGAAATGAAGCGGCAGCTCGACAGCAATTTCCTGCCGCTGGAAAACGCCGTGCTCGAGCAGAACGCGCTGATCATCAACACCGGCACCCATCTCGTGCTGTTCGATACCGGCATGGGGAGCGCGAAGGACTTCGGACCGACGACCGGCAAGCTGATGAGCAGCATCAAGGCGGCGGGCATCGATCCGAAGGACATCGACGCCGTGGTGATGAGCCACGGCCACATCGATCACCTCGGCGGAAATGTCGGCGACGACGGCAAGAGCAACTTCCCGAACGCGCAGTTCTACATCCAGCAGTCGGACCTCGAATACTGGACGGACGAGAAGCTGGCGGGCGGGCCGCTGAAATCCTTCCTGGCCCAGGCAAAGAAGAATCTTCTTCCCGTGCGCGACCGCATCGTGTTCATCAAGGACGGCCAGGAATTCCTGCCCGGCATCACGGCGATCGGCGCGCCCGGCCACACGGTCGGCCACACGATCTTCAACATCTCGTCGGGCGGCAAGTCGATCGCCTATATCGGCGACCTGACGCACCATCCGGTGCTGCTGATGGAGAAGCCGCTGACCGAGTTCGCCTACGACACCGATCCCAAGCAGTCCGCGCAAACGCGCGTGCGGCTGCTCAGCATGCTGGCGGCGAACCGGACGCCGATCGTTGCCTATCACTTCGCCTGGCCGGGCCTGGGGCACGTGGCGAAGCAGGGCGACGGCTTCCGCTACTTCCCGGAACCGATGAACATGGCGCTGTAGGGCGCTATTTGCCTCCTTCTTAAGGGACGAAGGCTCGCGCGTTTATCCCTCCCCCTCTTGGGGGAGGGTGGCCGTGCGAAGCACGGCCGGGTGGGGTGCGTCGTTCGATCGTAACGCCGCGTCGATCGTTTCCAAGACGCCATCCAAATTCCGATCGATGTCCGAATTCCAAAACCTCAGTACGCGAAACCCTCGCGTGCGAGGTTGCGGTCGCGGCGTCGATCTCGGGCGGCGCGGTCGTCGAAATTGTGCTGCCGGCCATCGACCTCGACGATAAGCCTGTGTCGCAGGCAGGCGAAATCGGCGACATAGCCTTCACGCGGCGACTGGCGCCGGAGATGAAATCAGCGTGCTCGCCATGATCGCAGATGGACCCACAGCTTGACCTCCTGTGGCGTCATGGCTTTCCACAAGCGGCGGGCAGTCTCGTTTGCCATGGAAGAAACCCCCACCCGGCGGTCCTAACGGACCGCCACCCTCCCCCTTCGGGGGAGGGATAACGTACCAGTTCGCCTTGGGGCGAGAAGATAGGTCAAGTCATGCAGATCCTGATCCCTCCCCCTCTTAGGGAGGGTGGCCGCGAGCGCACCGAGCGGTCGGGTGGGGTCTTCATCGCAAACGACGTGGCGTCGGATGTGACATGGAGATCGCAAGTGCCCCAACCGGCGGTCCTGACGGGCCGCCACCCTCCCCGCTTCGCGGGGAGGGATAAGGTCACTCCGCGGCTTCGCTCTGCGGCGCGGGCTTCGTCCAGCGCAGCACCGGCGCGCGCGCGGCGCGGGTCTCGTCGAGACGGCGGCGCGGCGCGTAATAGGGCGCGGCCGAAAAGCGATCCTTGTCGCCGCGCTTGGCGGCGAGCGCGAGGTCGCGCAACGCCGCGACGAACAGATCGAGCGAAGCCTTGCTTTCGGACTCGGTCGGCTCGATCAGCATCGCGCCATGCACCACGAGCGGGAAATAGACCGTCATCGGGTGATAGCCCTCGTCGATCATCGCCTTGGCGAAATCGAGCGTCGAGACGCCGGTGCCGTCGAGCCACGCGTCGTCGAACAGCACCTCGTGCATGCACGGCTGGTCGCCGAACGGCAGCGACATCAGGTCCTGCAGCCCGGCGCGCACGTAGTTGGCGTTGAGCACGGCGTCTTCCGACGCCTGGCGCATGCCGTCGGCGCCATGCGACAGCATGTAGGCGAAGGCACGCACGAACATGCCCATCTGCCCGTAGAACGCGCACATGCGGCCGAGCGGTTTTCTGCCGCTGCCGGTCGGGTGCTCCATGAAGGCGACGCCTTCCTTGTCGGAGACCACGATCGGCACCGGCGCGAACGGTGCGAGCGCGGCCGACAGCGCCACCGGACCAGCGCCCGGTCCGCCGCCGCCATGCGGCGTCGAGAAGGTCTTGTGCAGATTGATATGCATCGCGTCGACGCCGAGGTCGCCCGGGCGCACCTTGCCGACGATGGCGTTGAAATTCGCGCCGTCGGCATAAACAAATGCGCCCACCGCGTGCACGGCCTCGGCGATCGCCACGAGGTCGCGCTCGAACAGGCCGCAGGTGTTCGGATTGGTGAGCATGATGGCGGCGACGTCGGACGAGAGATGTTTCTTCACGTCCTCGGGGTCGACCGTGCCGTCCCGGCGCACCGGAATGGATTCGACCCGATAGCCTAGGAGCGCGGCGGTCGCCGGATTGGTGCCGTGTGCCGAGTCCGGCACGAGCACGACCGAGCGCTTGTCGCCGCGCGCGGTGAGCGCCGCCTTGATCGCCATCATGCCGCAGAGCTCGCCATGCGCGCCGGCCTTGGGCGTGAAGGCGATTTGCGGCATCCCGGTCAGCTCGCGCAGCCAGTCCACGAGATAGCCAATCAGTTCCGCCGCGCCCTCGACCGTGGCGGGATGCTGCAGCGGGTGGATGTCACTGAGCCCCGGCAGGCGCGCCATTTTCTCGTTGAGGCGAGGATTGTGCTTCATCGTGCAGGAGCCGAGCGGAAACACGCCGGTGTCGATGCCGTAGTTCATGCGCGACAGCCGCACGTAATGGCGCAGCGTCTCGGGCTCGGACAGCCCGGGCAGCCCGATAGGCTCTTTCCGCTCGAGACTGCCGAGCCGCGGCGAGAAGCCGGCCGGCTCATCGAGATCGACGCCGGTCACCTCCGGGCGACCGATCTCGAAGATCAGCGCTTCCTCGATCCGCAGCGCCCGATTGCCGGTAAAGGTCCGCGGCGCGGCGCCTGCGGCCTCGGCGGGCGCGGTCGAACGGCCTTCCCGGTTCATGCCAGCACCTCTTTCAGCGCCGCCACATAGGCGGCGCGATCCTCATCGGTGTTCACTTCGGTTCCCGCCACCACGATGAGGTCGCGCAACTCGCCCCGCTCCGGCTCGAGCCGCGCCATCGGCACACCGCCCTGGATGCCTTTGCGTGTCAGCTTGTGAATCACGTTCGATGCATCGTCGGGCACACGAATGGTGAACTCGTTGAAGTAAGCCTTGTTGAGCACCTGCACGCCTTTGATCGCGCCGAGCATGTCGGCGAGCTTCACCGCATTGGCGTGATTGATGCGCGCGAGACGGCGCAGCCCCGCTTCGCCCAGCAACGAAAGGTGGATCGTGAAGGCGAGCACGCAGAGGCCCGAATTGGTGCAGATGTTGGAGGTCGCCTTCTCGCGACGGATGTGCTGCTCGCGCGTCGACAGCGTCAGCACGAAGCCGCGCCTGCCCTCGGCGTCGACGGTCTCGCCGACGAGGCGGCCCGGCATCTGGCGCACGTATTTCTGCCGCGTCGCGAACAGCCCGACATAGGGCCCGCCGAACGCCAGCGGGTTGCCGATCGACTGGCCTTCCGCCACCACGATATCGGCGCCCATCTGGCCCGGCGAGGTCACGAGACCGAGCGACACGACCTCGGTGACGACCGCGATCAGCAGCGCGCCGGCGGCGTGCGCCTTCTCGGCGATGGGCCGCAGATCGTGCAGATGGCCGTAGACGTCGGGCGTCTGAACGACGACGCAACTCGTCTCTTTGTCGATCGCGCCCAGAATATCTTCGACCCCGTCAGGCCGCGGCGGCAGCTGAACGATCGTGTGTTCGGACATGCGCGACACGGTCTCGACCGTTTCGCGATAATGCGGATGCAGGTTTCCGGCGATGACGGCAGCCTTGCGCCTGGTCACGCGATGCGCCATCAGCACCGCTTCGGCGGTCGCGGTCGAGCCGTCGTACATCGAGGCGTTGGCGACCTCCATGCCGGTGAGCATCGCGACCTGGGTCTGGAATTCGAACAGATAGTGCAGCGTTCCCTGCGCGATCTCGGGCTGGTACGGCGTGTAGGAGGTGAGAAACTCCGAGCGCTGGATCAGATGATCCACGCTGGCCGGAATGTGGTGCCGGTAGGCGCCGCAGCCGACGAAGAACGGCACCGAGCCGGCCGGCGTATTTTTCGCAGCGAGTCGCCCGAGCATCCGTTCGACCTCGATCTCGCTCTTGCGGC
>JAXDNZ010000149.1:0-2798 GCA_034669185.1 Hyphomicrobiales bacterium | reverse complement strand
TGTCGGTCTACGACAAGCTGCATCTCGTGCCGTTCGGTGAATATCTGCCGTTTCAGGATTTCCTCGAAAGCCTCGGACTGATGCAGCTCACCAAGCAGCGCGGCGGCTACATACCAGGGAGCATACGCAAGCCGATCGCGGTCCCCCGCGCGCCGGCGTTCCTGCCCCTCATCTGCTACGAGATCGTCTTCCCCGGCGAGGCGGTACCGCGCGGCGAACGGCCGGGCTGGCTCGTCAACCTCACCAACGACGGCTGGTTCGGCAACAGCACCGGGCCCTATCAGCACTTCCAGCAGTCGCGTGTGCGCGCGATCGAGGAAGGATTGCCTTTGGTACGGGCGGCCAACACCGGGATTTCGGCCGTGGTCGATCCCCTCGGACGGATCGTTGCCTCGCTGCCGCTCGGCATCGATGGGGTCCTCGACGCGCCGCTGCCGCGCCCGATCGATCCGACACCCTACGTGCGCTTCGGAGATGCTCCGGCTGGCCTAACGATGCTGCTTGGGTTGGCTTTGGTGCTGCGCCGACGCTTCCGGTCGGCGTAAGTTATCCACCGAAATACAGATTTCGGCGGAGGTCGGTATCGGCAATATGTTACCAGCGATATCATGTCTTTGGCACGGCGGGTTGACGCGCGTCAGTATCGCGCGGAATCCGGCATTGCGTTCTCGTGAGGCGTGCACGAAGTTGCGGCGCCGGCTCGGTTCCACAGGAGACTGGAGATGGCCAAGAAGGCGCCCAACCCCGTCGACAAGCATGTCGGTAGCCGCGTCCGCATGCGGCGGATGATGCTGGGGATGAGTCAGGAAAAACTTGGTGACGCGCTCGGTCTGACCTTCCAGCAAGTCCAGAAGTACGAGAAGGGCGCAAACCGGATCGGGGCGAGCCGCCTGCAGCAGATATCGCTGGCCCTCCAGGTTCCGGTGTCGTTTTTCTTCGACGGTGCGCCGGCCGTTCCCGGCAAGCCGTCCGGCATGGGCGATGCGCCGTCTCCGGCCTATGTGACCGACTTCCTTGCCACCACCGACGGATTGTCGCTGACCAAAGCCTTCATGCGCCTCAAGAGCCCCAAGCTGCGGCGGAAGATCGTTGAGCTCGTCGAGGAGATGGCGGGCGACGACGAATGACAGGAGCTGCGTTATCGCGCGCTTTCCGTTGCGGCCATCCGCCCATTTCCGCCCACACCTTGACCGCGCGACGCCACGCTGCAAGAAACGCCGCCACGATTGCCGCGGCCGCGGTAACGGCCTGACCGCGAGGAGTGATTTTCCGTGTCCCGCAAGAGCTATCTGTTCACCAGCGAATCCGTTTCCGAAGGCCATCCCGACAAGGTATGCGACCAGATCTCCGACGCGATCCTTGATGCGTTCCTGGCGAACGACATCAAGCTCGGCATCGAAGACGACAGCCAGATCAATACGCGTCTTGGCTGCGAGACGCTGACGACCACGAACAAGATCGTGATCGCAGGCGAATGCCGCGGCCAGGAGCCGCTGCTGAAGAAGATGAACGGCTCAACCGTGATGAATCGCGAGCTGATCACCCAGATCGCGCGCGGCGTCGTGAAGGACATCGGCTACGATCAGGACGGCTTCTCCTGGCACGGCGCCGACGTCGAGGTGCTGCTGCACGGCCAGTCGCCGGACATCGCGATGGGCGTGAATGCGAAGAAGAAAAAGGGCGGCGAGGAAGAAGGCGCGGGCGACCAGGGCATGATGTTCGGCTTCGCCTGCACCGAGAGCGAGGTCTACGAAAAAAACTCGTTCATGCCAGCACCGATCTTCTTCGCGCACAAAATCCTGCGCACGCTGGCCGAGCAGCGACGCTCGGGCAAACTGTTCGATCTGCAGCCGGACGCCAAGAGCCAGGTCACGGTGCAGTACGTCGACGGCAAGGCGATCGGCTGCACCAAGGTCGTGGTCTCGACGCAGCACAATGCGGCGAACCGCAACAACAAGAAATACACGCCCGGCATGGTGCGCGACCTGATCGAGAGCGCGGTGGAGACCTCGCTGCCGAAAGGCTGGATGCCCAAGAAGCCGTCCGATTTCCTCGTCAACCCGACCGGCAACTTCGTTGTCGGCGGCCCGGACGGCGACTGCGGGCTGACCGGACGCAAGATCATCGTCGACACCTATGGCGGCTACGCGCCCCATGGCGGCGGCGCGTTCTCCGGCAAGGACCCGACCAAGGTCGACCGCTCGGCGGCTTATGCGGCGCGCTATCTGGCGAAGAACGTCGTGGCGGCCGGCCTCGCCGACCGGTGCACCATCCAGGTCGCCTACGCGATCGGCGTCGCCGATCCGATGTCGCTGCTTGTCGACACACACGGCACCGGCAAGGTGGACGAGCGCAAGCTCGAGAAGATGCTGCCCGAGATGTTCCGGCTCACGCCGACCAACATCCGCCGCACCCTGAAGCTCAACAAGCCGATCTATCGCCGCACCGCCGCGTACGGCCATTTCGGCCGTGCGCCCGACAAGGACGGCGGCTTCTCGTGGGAGAAGACCGATCTCGCGGCGCAGCTCAAGAAGGCGTTCTGACGTCCCGTCATTCCGGGGCGCGCCGAAGGCGCGAGCCCCGAATCCATAGCCACCGGCGGTGCAAGATCGCACATTTCGTGGTTATGGATTCCGGACGGCCGTGCTGCGCACGGCTTCCGGAATGACAATGAATAGCGGGCACCATCGTCAGGGCGCATTCTTCGGCCGGCGCAAGGGGCATCCGTTGCGTGCGCGGCAGGTGGAGCTGTTCGGTTCGCTGCTGCCGCGTCTCGCGCTTGATCTCGGCCGACCGCC
>JAXDNZ010000148.1:0-2933 GCA_034669185.1 Hyphomicrobiales bacterium | reverse complement strand
TCGCATCGCGAGGATCGAAAGCGAGACCGGCCTGCTGACGGGATATTACGAACCCGTCGTGCAGGGTTCGCGGTTTCCGACCGGCGACTTCAAGGTACCGTTGTATCGCCGCCCGCCCGACCTCGTGCACATGGGCAGCAAGCGTCGGATGACCAGTCAGCCCAATAAGGGCCGCGTGGTCCGTCGCATCAACTGGCGCAAGTTCGTGCCGTACTACGACCGTGCCGAGATCGAGGATGGCGTGCTCGACGGCCGCCACCTGGAGATTTGCTACGTCAAAAGCTGGACCGACGTCCTGTTCATGCAGATCCAGGGCTCGGCGCGCGTCCGGCTCGAGGACGGCGTGACGGTGCGCGTCAATTACGATTCGCATAACGGCCAGCCCGGGACCTCGGTCGGCCGCACCCTGATCGACCGCAATCTCATCTCGCGCGAAGACATGTCGATGGACCGAATCCGCGCATGGATGGAGGCAAACCCGCAGGAGGCGAACGAGGTCCGGCGCCTGAACAAGGCCTTCGTGTTCTTCCGCGTCGTCGGGCTGTCGGAATTCGACGAGGCGGCGGGTGCGCAGGGCGTGCCGCTCACCCCGGTGCGGTCGATCGCAGTCGATCGCGCGATCCATGTCTACGGGACGCCGTTCTTCATCGAGGCGGATTTGCCGATCGCGAGCGACGCGCCGATGACGAGGTTTCGCCGCCTGATGATCGCGCAGGACACGGGCTCGGCGATCGTTGGTCCGGCGCGCGCGGATATTTTCTTCGGAGCCGGCGACGAGGCGGGGCGGGTCGCGGGCCGGATCAAGCAGCAGGGGCGTTTCACCATGCTGCTGCCGCGCGAACTCGATCTGGTGGAGGCCGGAAAAGCGATGCCGTTGCCGCCCGGACGCCCGCCGGAAGCAATTGAAAAGACAGCCGAAACCGCAAGCCCGCCACGTGCCGGACCGGTGCCGCTGCCGCCGGAGCGGCCGCTGGAGGCAGTAGAACCGTTACCGGGTCCCGTTCCGTTGCCGCAACCGAAGCCGAAATGATGAACACCGGTAGCCGGCGGCCGCGGTCGCTCAGCGACGACGAGCGCGCGCTGTGGGACGGCGTGACGCGCGCAGTCAAGCCGTTGCGGCGGCGTAAGCCGGCAGAGCCGCGCGGTGATGCGCCGTCCCCCGACGAAAGGCCCGAGACGAAAGCGCCCGCCGCGATCAAGGCGCCCGCTCCGCGTCCGTTGCGCGCGGCTCCGCCGCCGCTCGCCCCGCTTGGACGGCGCATGAAACAGAAGGTCGCGCGCGGCGCCGCGCCGCTCGACGGGCGCATCGACCTGCACGGCATGACGCAGAGCGAGGCGCACGATGCGCTGACGCGATTCCTGCTCGCGATGCAGCGACAAGACGCCCGACTGGTGCTCGTCATCACCGGCAAAGGCCGGCAAGACGACCGACGAAGCTCCGCAGACTGCCGCGAAACCCGGCATCGCGGCGTGCTCAACCGCCAGGTACCGTTGTGGCTCGAAAGCCCGGAGTTACGCCCGCTGGTCGTCGGCTTCGAGACCGCGAGCGCCGGTCACGGCGGGGCAGGGGCGCTGTACGTGCGTGTGCGGCGCGTCAAGGGTTGAAGAACTGGCCGCATCGTCACCGGTCGCGTCGTTTTTTTCGCGGTTGCCTGTTATCGCGGCGCCGGCTGCCCGGGCGTCGCGGATCGCAAGAGCCTTCCGCGGCCCGATACCGCCTGCGCCCATTCACCGCCTCGAGTGCGAGATCCAAGGCCTCGCGAAAGAATGCGGCCGGTATGCATTCGACGAGGTCTCTCTCCCGTGCGTCTTCCATTGGTCGTCCTCCCCCAAGCCCGCCCTACCGCGAAAGTCGCGTATCGGTTAACGGACAATCTTAAGTATCCATGGCGTCGGGGATTACGCCACTGACGCGGCGTCGAAAGCGCCAGTTACCCATAACTAACTGGTTTGGAACAACGATCCTCGGCACCGCAATGCCGAAAACGTTCGAGGCGAGACACGCTCTCGCTTGGCAGCTAAAGAATGAACCGGCTCAGGTCAGCGTTCTTCGCCAGATCGCCGATGTGCTCGCGCACGTAAGCCGCGTCGATCCGCACCGTCTCGCCCGAACGGTCGGGCGCCGCGAAAGAAACCTCGTCGAGCACGCGCTCCATCACGGTCTGCAGCCGCCGCGCACCGATATTCTCGACGTTCGAGTTGACCTCGACGGCGATGTCCGCGATCGCGTCGATCGCATCGTCGGTGAATTGCAGCGTCACGCCTTCGGTCGCCATCAACGCCACCGTCTGCCGGATGAGCGAGGCCTCGGGCTCGGTGAGGATGCGGCGGAAGTCGTCGCGCGTGAGCGGCTTTAGCTCGACGCGGATCGGCAAACGGCCCTGCAGCTCGGGCAGAAGATCCGACGGCTTCGCGACGTGGAACGCGCCCGACGCGATGAACAGGATGTGATCGGTCTTCACCGAGCCATGCTTGGTCGAGACGGTCGTGCCTTCGATCAGGGGCAACAGGTCGCGCTGCACGCCCTCGCGCGACACGTCGGCGCCCATGCGCCCTTCGCGGCCGGCGATCTTGTCCAGCTCGTCGAGGAACACGATGCCGTTCTGCTCGACCGCCCGGATCGCCTCCTGCACCAGTTGCTCTTGATCGAGCAGCTTGTCGGACTCCTCGTTGATCAGCGGCTCGTGCGCCTCCTTCACGGTTAAGCGTCGCGTCTTGCTGCGCCCGCCGCCGAGCTTGCCGAAGATATCGCCGATCGAGATCGCGCCCATCTGCGCGCCCGGCATGCCGGGGATCTCGAACATCGGCATCGCGCTGGCGCCAGCCTGCACCTCGATCTCGATCTCCTTGTCGTTGAGCTCGCCGTTGCGCAGCTTCTTGCGGAAGGAGTCCTTCGTCGCGGGGCTCGCGGCCGGTCCGGTGAGGGCGTCGAC
>JAXDNZ010000147.1:0-2757 GCA_034669185.1 Hyphomicrobiales bacterium | reverse complement strand
TGACCGCGACGTCCTGCTCGCTCCAGCGCACCGCGACCTCGGCGCGCGCCTTGGCGAAATCGACCGCGTTCTCCACCAGGTTGCCGAGCCCGTAGATGATCGCCGGGCTGCGCGCCGTCACCGGCTCGCCCGCGCGGTCGGCCGGCAGCACGGTATCGATCGCGATGCCGAAATCGCGATGCGGCGCGATCACCTCCTCGATCAGCGCGGAGAGCTTTGGCCGGTCGAACGGCGCGCCGCCGGACGGCAGCGCGGAAAGCTTGGCCAGGATGTCGCGGCAGCGCTGCGCCTGCTCGCGCAGCAGCCGCGCATCGGCGGCATGCGGCGAGGAGGACCCGAGCGCGTGCTCGAGCTCCTTGGCGATGACCGCGATGGTGCCGAGCGGCGTGCCGAGCTCGTGCGCGGCCGCGGCCGCGAGCCCGTCGAGCTGCGAGAGGTGCTGCTCGCGCGCGAGCACGAGCTCGGTCGCGGCGAGCGCATCGGCGAGCAGGCGGCTTTCCTCCGCGATCTGCCAGGCGAAGGCGCCGATGAACACGATCGCCACGATGTCGGAGATCCACACCGCCACGATATAGGGCGAGGGCAGCGACAGGTTGCTCTCGCTGGTCCAAGGCAGCGGGAAATGCACGAAGGCGAGCACGGTCGAGCAGGTGATGGCGAACGCGCCGAGCATCAGCGTCAAGCGCAGCGGCAGCGCCATCGCGGAGATCAGCACCGGCGCGAGGATCAGGAACGCGAACGGATTTTCCAAGCCCCCGGAGAGGAAGATCAGCACCGCGAACTGGCCGATGTCGTAGCCGAGCAGCCACGCGGCGCGGTCCGGCTCGAGCCGCTGCACGTTGAGATAATGCATGCGCAGCGCGACATTGACCCAGGCCGAGAGCGCGATCACCGTGATGCAGGCGGTGAGCGGCAGCTCGAACTCGAGCCAGAAGTGCACCACCACGACGCCGATGGCCTGCCCGGCGACCGCGAGCCAGCGCACGTTGATCAGCGTCGCGAGCCGCACATTGCGGCGCGAATGCCCGGCCGGGTCGAGCGCGAAGGTCATGGGGTGAGGATAGCGCGGAACGCGCGGTGGTGCATGAAGTCCTCGCTCCGCCGCTCGTCCCCGCGAAAGCGGGGACCCAGCTCTGGGCCTCTCGATTCCCGCTGGAGTTTACCCCCGACGTGATAGGGGGACTGAGCGCGATATTAGCAAGGCCCGGGGCCGCGCGGCGCAGGTTTGGGGTCTGCTCCGGCGCGCTCTCACCGTGGCGCCCCGTCACCGTTGCGTGCTGAAGCGCGCTCCCTCGCCGCGCACCGGCAGCCCTCTCCCCCGCTTGCGGGGGAGAGTGGGAGAGAGGGCGCTTGCGACGATCTCGGCGCGCGCGTCGCCGATGCGCCGGCGCGTTCGCTCGGCGGCCTCGCCGTCAAGGCGCGCGTCGTCAAGGCGCACGCGGCGCCGGAGGGGTGGAGCGAGTGCGGCACGGCCGAGCGTATCGCCGCGCAGGCGTTCGATGCGGTGACCGAGAGAATAGAGTGGCCCTCTCGCTAGCCCTCTCCCGCAAGCGGGGGAGGGGACGCACCGCGTGTGCGGACGCGGCGACGCATGAGGGGCGCTCCGCTTGCTGCCCCGTGAAGCTCGCCCCGGATTTCGCTGGCGCTCAATCCGGGCTACGAATCCGGCGCTCGCCTATCAAGAACCCCCACCCCAAGGACCACCCATGAAGAAGAAAACCGCGCTGATCGCAGGCGTCGGGGGCATGTGCGGTGGCAACATGGCGCGCATGCTGCACGAGACCGGCGAGTGGGAGGTGATCGGCATCTCGCGCGGGGTGCCGCAGGACGCCCCCTACGTGCGCCACATCGCGGCCGATCTCCTCAGTGCCGAGAGCACCACGGCGAACCTGAAAGACATCGGCGACGTCACCCACGTCTTCTACACGGCGCTGCTGATGGGAAAGGATTTCGACGAGGAGAACGCGCTCAACACCGCGATGATGCGGAATTTCCTCGACGCCGCGCTGCCGCAGCTCCCGCGCCTCCAACACGTGCATGTGCTCGAAGGCGTGAAGCAATACGGCTACCACCAGGGCGAATACAAGACGCCGGCGCGCGAAGACGATCCGCCCTGCGTGCCGCCGTACTTTTACGAGATGCAGCACGCGCTCGTGCTCGAATGGCAGCAGGGACAATCGTGGAGCTGGTCGACGACCGTGCCCGGCGCGGTGTGCGGCTACGGCTACGGCGCGCGCATCAACCTGATGACGGTGCTCGCCGCCTACGGCACCATGATGAAGGAACTGAAGCTGCCGCTCTATTTTCCCGGCGACGAGAAGACCTGGAACGCGATCACGTTCGCGACCGACGTGCGCATCCTCAATCGCGCGATGCTGTGGGCCTCGACCGATCCGCGCGCCGCCAATCAGGCCTTCAACATCGGCAACGGCGATGCCTTCCGCTGGAAGCACATGTGGCCGCACGTCGCCTCGCTGTTCGGGATCGAGCCCGGCCCGGTCAAGCCGATGCGTCTTGCCGACTTCATGCGCGACAAGGCCGGCGTCTGGAACGAGATCGTGCGCCGCGAGCAACTCAGAGAGACCGATCTGTTCGTGCTCGCGCCCTGGACTTACGCCGACACCGTGTTCGCGCGCGGCTGGGACAACATGATCAGCACCGTGAAGGCCAACCGCTTCGGCTTCACCGAGATGATCGACACGCGCGACATGATGACGGAGGTCATGCGCGACTTCCGCGCCCGGCGGATCATTCCCT
>JAXDNZ010000146.1:0-7221 GCA_034669185.1 Hyphomicrobiales bacterium | reverse complement strand
GGATCGGCGACCGCGCGGCGCAACGCATCTTCGAGCTTCTTCACGATCGGCGCCGGCGTACCGGCCGGGACGAATACGCCGCTCCACAATCCGGTGTTGACCTCGGGCAATCCGGCCTCCGCCATGCTGGGCACGTCGGGTAGCTCGGACGAGCGCACCGCGCCGGTGACCGCAAGCGCGCGCACCTGCCCGCCTTTGACCAGCGGCACCGTCGGCGGCCCGTCCGCGATGGTCAGCACTGTTTGGCCGCCGATGACGGCGACGAGCGAGTCGCCGCTGCCTTTGTAAGGAATGGGCTGTCCCGGCGCGCCGGTCTTGAGCTTGAACAGCTCGGTCGCGATCGTGAACGCCGGCGAGGAGGTCGCGTAGTTCGACTTGTCGGGGTTTTGTTTCATCCAGGCGACCAGCTCCTGCACGGTCCTGGCCGGATGGTTGGCCGGGACCGCGAGGATCAGCGGAAAGTTCGCGATCATCGTCAGCGGCACGAAGCTTCTGGTCGGGTGATAGCCGAGCTTCGGATAGATCGCCGACGCGATCGACATGCCGCCGCTCGCGGCGACCAGCAGCGTGTAGCCGTCGGGGGGCTGGTTCGCGACGTATTCGTTGGCGAGCCGCGCGCCCGCGCCCGGCTTGTTCTCGATGATCACGCTCTGCCCGAGCAGCTCGGAGAGCTTGGCACCGACAAGCCGCGCGAAGATATCGTTGCCGCCGCCGGCCGCGAAGCCGACCACGATCCGGACGGTCCGGTTCGGGTAGTCCCCCTGTGCGTGCCCGGAGAGCGGCGCGATCAGCAGCGCGAACAGCGTGAGCACGATTGTCTTGCGCCAGACGTTGCGCGGCGGCGCGATCATGAGCGTCTCCCGGAGTTTCGACGGCTTGTTGTTGGCGCCATCGTAGCGGCTCGCCGCTACACCGGCCAGCCGTAACGCGGCACTGCGTCACGATAGGTGCGGTACTCGTCGCCGAACTTCGCCGCGAGATAACGCTCCTCGCGCCGCACCACACCGACATGCATCATCAGCGCGCCGAGCGGTAGCAACAGGAAGATCCAATCGGATGTCACCGCGAAGGCGACGCCGAGAATGAACAGGCCGAACGCCTGGTACATCGGGTTGCGCGTGCGGCCGTAGATGCCGCGCCGAGCCAACGCCATCGTCGGTTTCCACGGTTCGGCCGGCGTGCCGATCAGGCGGAAGCGCAGCAGCGCGCGCGCCATCGCCCACGCGGCGGCGATAATCAGCGCGCCGCCGATCAGGAAGCGCACCGAGCGCGGAAACACCGCACCGGTGACGCCGACCGGCGTCAGGCGATCGAGTGCAAGGCCGACAAGAAGAACGGAGAGCGCGATCACCGGTGGCGGCGCGATCACGCGCGCAGTGTCGCGCGTGTCCGTCACGCGTTCATCCATGCGACGAGTTCTCTGGTCACAGCCTCCGGTCGCTCCATCGTCGACAGATGGCCGCATTGCGGAATCTGCACGAGTCGCGCACCCGGAATGTCCGCAGCCATTTCCTCGGACAGAGCCGGCGGTGTCGCCGCGTCCTGCGCGCCGACCAGCACCAAAGTCGGGCATTTGATCGTCGGCAGCAGCGGACGCGAATCCGCGCGGCTCATGATCGCCTTCTGCTGGCGTATGTAGGCCTGCGGCCCGACGTCGTGGCACATCGCCAGGTAGTCGGCCTTCAACGCGGCGTCCTTTGCACGGTCGGGGTGCACGTAGACTGGAAACTGCACCTCGACGACTTCGCCAAAGCGTCCCTCGCCGGCCAGCGCGATATTGGCGCGACGCTTCCTCTGCGCCTCCGGCGGGTCGTCACGCGAACCGGTATCGAGCAACGCCAGCCGCGTTACGCGATCCGCCGCCTGGCGCATCATCTCCAGCGCGATGTATCCGCCCATCGACAGGCCCGCGAGCGCGAAACGGGGCGGCGCCTCGGCGAGGATGCGGCGCGCGATTGCCGCCATGGTGTCGTCGCGGGTGTGGTCGGCGACCGCGACCTGCCCGAAGCGCCAGAGCGCCGGGAGTTGAGCTGTGTATAGGCGCGGCGAGCAGTTCAGCCCGGGCACCAGGACGATTGCCTGCGGCACGTTTCCTCCGATAAACACGCGAAAACTTAAGCTTTATTTGTGTTTGTTGCAGTGCAACATGTTGACTTTGAGACGTTCATGATTATGTTCCGCTGTGACCGGTCCGAATAGCAAGATTCGACCGCCCTCCCCGCGCACCAAATGTATCATCCCGTGTCCGGCGCGGTGTAGCACCGAGGGCAGTCACCCATTCGAGGTTTCATGTCCTTCGCTGATCTTGGTTTATCTGAAAAAGTACAAGCCGCCGTCACCGCGACTGGCTACACGACTCCAACCCCCATTCAAGAACAGGCCATTCCGCACGTGCTGGCGCGCCGTGATGTTCTCGGCATCGCGCAGACCGGAACCGGCAAGACGGCTGCATTCGTGCTGCCGATGCTGACCATGCTGGAGCAAGGCCGCGCCCGGGCACGCATGCCGCGCACGCTGATCCTCGAGCCGACGCGCGAACTCGCCGCGCAGGTGCAGGAAGCGTTCATCAAATACGGCGCCAAGCACAAGCTCACCGTCGCCCTCATCATCGGCGGCGTGTCATTCGACGACCAGGATGCCAAGCTGACGCGCGGCGTCGACGTGCTGATCGCGACGCCCGGCCGGCTGCTCGACCATCAGGAGCGCGGCAGGCTGTTGATGACCGGGGTCGAGCTCCTCGTCATCGACGAGGCCGACCGCATGCTCGACATGGGCTTCATCCCGGACATCGAGCGCATCTGCAAGCTGGTGCCGTTCACCCGCCAGACACTGTTCTTCACCGCGACGATGCCGCCGGAGATCCAGCGCATCACCGAACAGTTCCTGCACAATCCGGTACGCGTCGAGGTCTCGCGGCCCGCCACGACAGTCGCGGCGATCACGCAGTCGCTGGTCAAGACCGGCCGCGATCCGGCCGAGAAGCGCGACACGCTGCGCCGTCTGATCCGCGCGGCCGAAGGGCTCACCAACGCGATCATCTTCTGCAACAGGAAGCGCGAGGTCGCCACGTTACATCGCTCGCTGGTGCGCCACGGCTTCTCGGCGATCGCGCTGCACGGCGACATGGACCAGTCGGCGCGTACCGCCGCGCTGGAGCAGTTCCGCCGCGGCGAGGTGAAGCTGCTGGTCGCCTCCGACGTCGCGGCGCGCGGGCTCGACATCCCGGCGGTCAGCCACATCTTCAACTTCGACGTCCCGCATCATCCCGACGACTACGTACACCGCATCGGCCGCACCGGCCGCGCCGGACGCTCGGGCACCGCGATCACCATCGTGGCGCCGATCGACGGCAAGGCGGTCGCGGCGATCGAGAAACTCACCGGGCAGACCATCGCCTGGGCCGGCGATCCGCCGGCCGCAAGCGACGAACCGCCGCAGCGGCGGCCGCGCGAGCACGACCGCAAGCCGCGGCGCGACGCCGAGCCCCGCCGCCCGCACACGGAGCAGCGCCAGCCGCGCCAGCGCGCGCCGCAGCAGCGGACCGACTCGGTGCCCGCCAAGGTTGCACGTTTCGGCGATGCGCCCGCGCGTCGGCCTGCCGCCCGCCCCGAGGCGGACGAAGATCACAGCGGTCATCTGCCCGCGTTCCTGCTGCGGCCGGTCACCGTCAAGGCTTGAATGCCCGACCGCTAGATCGATCGCCGGTTCCTCTTTTGGTTGCCGTAAGGTTCGTCGCTGTAGAGCGGCGAATCCGCCGATGCTTTGTCAGTAATGATCGGTAATCAATTGCCTTCGTCTGCCACGTAATTCCGCACGAGTTCCCGTTTACCGCTCGTTTAACCCTCGTCCCATAAGGTCGAATTCGCAACGCTGGGATTTGGGCCGCAGGCAGAAGCCGGTGAGCGGGTGGCAAGGACATGACCGTGCAGATTGACGAGCACGATCGCTCGATGGCGTTCGCAGAGATTGCGCTGGGGCAGATCAAGGCGTTGCGCCAGCCGGCGTATCCGCGCAATTACGAGGTCTGGTACTCCTACGCGACCGGCTACAACCCGGCGCTCAACCAGACCATCAACGAGACGCTGCAGCGCGCCGGCACCCTGACCGGGGCCGACATCGAGCAGATCTACGACACCTATCTCTCGCCGACGCGCCTGACCGACCGCATCGACACGGTCGGCAGCCATATCGTCGACGAGATCGAGCAGGTGATGTCGATGATCGATGCCGCGGTCGGCTCCGCGACCAGCTACACCGAGAGCCTCGCCAACGCGACGCAGCATCTCGGCGACGCCAAGGACCGCGAAGGCCTGCGCATGATCGTCGAGAGCCTCGTGCTCGCCACCAAGGACATGGAGAAGAACAATCAGCAGCTGGAAGAGAGTCTCAAGCTCTCCAAGCAGGAGATCAATCAGCTCCAGGTCAATCTCGAGGCGGTGCGCACCGAGAGCCTGACCGATCCGCTCACCTCGCTGTCCAACCGCAAATGCTTCGACCAGGCGCTCGACAAGGCGCTGGCGCAGAGCGGGGCGACCGGCGAGCCATTGACGCTGATGCTGACCGACATCGACCATTTCAAGAAATTCAACGACACCTACGGCCACCTCACCGGCGATCAGGTGCTGCGCCTGGTGGCGCTCGCCGTGAAGCAGAACGTCAAGGGACAGGACATCGCGGCCCGCTACGGCGGCGAGGAATTCGCCGTCATCCTCCCGGCCACGCCGCTGCGCGCGGCGCTCACGGTCGCCGATCACGTGCGCCGCGCCGTGATGACCAAGGAGCTGATGAAGCGCTCGACCGGCGAGCACCTCGGCCGCGTCACCGTCTCGATCGGGGTCGCGACCGCGCACAAGGGCGAGACCGCGCAATCGCTGATCGAGCGCGCTGATGCGTGCCTCTATGCGGCCAAGCGCTCGGGCCGCAATCGCGTGACGTGCGAGACCGACCCGGAAGCCACGGGCGACACGCAGCAGGTGGCGTAATTTGTAGCCCGGGTTGAGCGCAGCGAAACCCGGGGTATCTGCGCCCGGAAAGGTCCCGGCTTACGCCCCGCTCAAGCCGGACTGCGACCAGCCTGAATATCAGCCCGCGTGGGCCGGATCGGCGGCGGGCGTCAACTGCACCGACTCGCCGCAGCCGCAGGCCGAGGTCTGGTTCGGATTGTTGAACACGAAGGTCGACGAGAGCTTGTCGACCTTGAAATCCATCTCGGTGCCGAGCAGGAACAGCACGGCCTTGGGGTCGATCAGCAGCTTGACGCCCTTGTCCTCGACGACCTCGTCGAACTTGGCGGCGCTCTCGGCATACTCCATCGTGTAGGCCATGCCGGCGCAGCCGCCGTTCTTGACGCCGACGCGCACGCCCACGAACGGCTTCTCGGCATTCGCCATGATCGCCTTGATGCGATCCGCGGCGGCATCCGTCAGCCGCATCACCTGGGGTCGGGGCCGTGGGGTTGCCATCGTCTTCTTTCAAACCGTTATAATCTCAGGCGAATCCAAGGATAGCAGAACCGCCTTGCCTGTCTATTTGGGGGCGCGCAAAGCGGCGCGCAACCGTTACCACATGTTCAGCGTCGCACGCGCCTCGTCGGACATGCGGCTTTGCTCCCACGGCGGGTCCCACACGATATTGACGGTGACCGGGCCGACGCCGGCGACGCTCGACACGGCGTTCTCGACCATGATCGGCAGCTCCTGCGCCGACGGGCAGTTCGGTGTTGTGAGGGTCATGTCCACGGTCACGGCGCGGTCGTCCGCGATGTCGACCTTGTAGATGAGGCCAAGCTCGTAGATGTCGGCCGGGATCTCCGGGTCGTAGACCGTCTTCAGCGCCCCGACGATGTCGTCGGTGATGCGCCCCAGTTCCTCGGCCGGAATCGTGCTCGAACCGGAGGTTTCCACCGCGTTCGGCGGCGGCGCCGCGACCGCGGGTTCGGCAGTCTTGGTTTCATCGGTCATGTGAAGAAATCCTGCGCCTTGATCAGGGCCTGCGCAAGGCTGTCGACTTCCGCCTTGGTGTTGTACATCGCGAACGAGGCGCGGCACGTCGCCGAAACGCCGAAGCGATTGAGCAGCGGCATCACGCAATGCGTGCCGGCGCGCACCGCGACGCCCGAACGGTCGATGATGGTCGCAACATCATGCGGATGCGCGCCCTTCAGCTCGAACGACACGATCGCGCCCTTCTCGCGCGCCGTGCCGATGATGCGCAGCGAGTTGATCTCGCCCAGCCGATCGTGCGCGTAACCGACGACGGCCTGTTCGTGCGCGCGGATGCGCTCCTTGCCGACCGACTGCACGTAGTCGATCGCGGCGCCAAGCCCGATCGCCTGAACGATCGCGGGCGTGCCGGCCTCGAACTTGTGCGGCGGCTCGCCGTAGATGACGCGATCCTGGAACACTTCCTTGATCATCTCGCCGCCGCCGTTGAACGGCCGCATGGCACTGAGATGCTGGTATTTGCCGTAGAGCACGCCGATGCCGGTCGGTCCGTACAGCTTGTGGCCGGTGAACGCATAGAAGTCGCAGCCGATGTCCTGCACGTCGATATCGAGATGCACCGCGCCCTGCGCGCCGTCGACCAGCACCGGAATGCCGCGCGCATGCGCCAGCGCCGTGACCTCCTTCACCGGCACGATGGTACCGAGCGCGTTCGACATCTGCGTGATCGCGACCAGCTTCGTTCGCGGGGTGAGCAGCTTCTCGAACTCGTCGATCAGGAAATTGCCGTCCTCGTCGACGCCCGCCCACTTGATCACCGCGCCATGGCGCTCGCGCAGGAAATGCCACGGCACGATGTTGGAATGATGCTCCATGATCGAGATGACGATCTCGTCGCCGGGCTGGATGCGCTCGCGCGCAAACGTATAGGCGACGAGGTTGATCGCCTCGGTGGCATTGCGGGTGAAGATGATCTCTTCCGGCCGGGCGGCGTTGAGGAACGCCCTCACCTTCTCGCGCGCGCCCTCGTAGCCCTCGGTCGCCGCATTGGCGAGATAATGCAGGCCGCGATGCACATTGGCATATTCGGCGGTATAGGCGTGCTGCAGGCGATCGAGCACCACTTTCGGCTTCTGCGCCGATGCGGCGTTATCGAGATAGATCAACGGCTTGTCGTAGACTTGCAGGCCGAGGATGGGAAAATCCTCACGGATCCGGGCTACGTCATAGGCGCCGTTGGTCAAGGCCTGATGCATCTCGTCTCGCCTCAATTCCGCTT
>JAXDNZ010000145.1:0-3278 GCA_034669185.1 Hyphomicrobiales bacterium | reverse complement strand
GACACTTGGCTCAACACCTCGAACTGACGAAAAGCCGGCGACCGATCACGGCCCGCCGGCTCCTCTGTTCGCTACGCCGCGCGTCGCTTGGCGTTGCGCGCGAAAAATAGCGCTTGGCTCGCGATCGCCGAGACCATCGCAGGCTGGAACGGCTTGGCGATCAGGAATGCCGGTTCGGGACGTTCGCCGGTGAGGAAGCGTTCCGGATACGCGGTGATGAAGATCACCGGCACTTGGAACGCGTTCAGCAGCTCGTTGACGGCGTCCAGGCCAGAGCTGCCGTCGGCAAGCTGGATATCGGCCAGGATGAGCCCGGGCGTCTTCTTCCGCGCCAGCGCGACCGCCTCGGTATGCGTCCGCGCGACACCAAGGACACGGTGGCCAAGGCTTTCGACCAGCGCTTCCAGATCCATCGCGATGAAGGTCTCGTCCTCGATGATGAGCACGTCCGTCGCGATCTCGGCGGCGAGCTCACGGCCGGATTCCTCGACCAGCGTACGCAGCGTCGGTACGTCGACCTCGAGAATGCTCGCCGCCTCTTCCTCGGAGAAACCTTCCAGCGCGACGAGCAGAAACGCCTGCCGTGGTCGCGGGGTCAGATTGGCGAGCCGAACGTCCGCCGGCATGTCGCTGCCGGCCGTGGTCGCCTGTGTGTTCACCCCGACCGAATTCCAGATCTTCGTGAACAGCCGATAAAGCGCGACACGCGCGCCGCCGCCGTCCTCGATCAGCGCCGGATCCTCAACCAGGGCATCGAGCGCCTGACCCACATACGCATCGCCCGAATTCTGGCTTCCGGTCAGCGCGCGCGCATAGCGGCGCAAGAAAGGCAGGTATTGGGCAACCACTTGAGATTTCAGCACGAAGACCCTCCCGTTCGTCCCGATAGTACCGCGTGCAAAACGCGGGCGGGAAAAAAAAGTTCCCGTGGCTTTGGAACAGCTTGGCCAAGCTCGCGTTATAGGTTCCTGATTGGGGCAGATCAGGCGCGTAATTAAGTGTATCCGGGACGCTGGGGAAGCGAAAAAATGAAGGACGACAAAGTAGTTAGGCCTGGACCGATGCAAACCGATCTGCCTTCACGCAAGAACCGGGGACGCCTCGGACGGGACGTCCAGAACAAGCTCGGCCAGCAGCTCCGCACGGCCTTTGACGACGTCGTTTCCGAGGGGGTTCCGGATCGTTTCAACGAGCTGCTGCGGCGGCTCGACGAAGAGAAAGGGTCCAGCTGATGCCGCTCGACCCCTCCGTGCGTGACGCGATGCTGGGTGCCGTGCCCAGTCTCCGCGCCTTTGCGATTTCCCTCTCCGGTAATGTCGACCGGGCGGACGATCTCGTCCAGGAGACGTTGTTGCGCGCGGTGGCAAACATCGGCTCGTTCCAGCCGGGCACGAATATGTCGGCGTGGCTGTTCACGATCCTGCGCAATCTTTTCCGCTCGGAGTATCGCAAGCGCCGGCGCGAGGTCGAGGATGTCGACGGCAGCTATGCGGAGAGTCTCAAGTCGCACCCGGAGCAGGAGGGACGCATGGAAATGCGTGAGTTCCGCACCGCGCTGGCGAAGCTCCCAGCAGACCAGCGCGAAGCCCTGATCCTGGTTGGCGCCGCCGGCTTCTCTTACGAAGAAGCGGCCGCCATCTGCGAATGCGCGGTCGGAACGATCAAGAGCCGCGTCAATCGCGCGCGCACGCGCTTGGCCGACCTCCTCTCGATCGATGGCGCGGAGGATTTCGGGCCTGACCACGCGACGCGCGCGGTCCTGGCTGCGGGCGGTCGGCGCTAGGCGCGAAACATCTTCAACCGACATCTCGGACATCATGCGGCGCAACGTCGAATGAAAAGCGCCGTGCGCGTGGAACAGCTCGCCCTTGTACGGCATTGCCAGCGGTAGCGTCAGAGGGTCGCATCATGGCTCAGAAGCGGGCAAAGCTTGCGCCGGTGGCGGCGCGGACAGCCGCCGACAATGTCGACGACAGGGCGCGGGGAAAGCCTGCGAAGGCATCCGCCGCTGAAGCCGGCAGAGACTGGTCCGAGATATTCTCGCGCGTGGCCTGCACGACCGCGCATTGGATGGGCAAGCCGATCGCGTTCCTGATTGCGGTCGGGCTCGTCATCATCTGGGCCGCAACCGGGCCGATGTTTCACTACAGCGACACCTGGCAGCTCGTCATCAATACGTCGACGACCATCGTGACGTTTCTGATGGTCTTCCTGATTCAGAATACGCAGAATCGCGACACCATGGCGCTGCAGCTCAAGGTGTCGGAGCTCGTTCTGGCGATGAACGGTGCGCAGAACCGCATCGCGGCGGCCGAGGATCTCACCGACAAGGAGCTCGAGGATCTTCACAAGGAGCTGCATCGGCGCGCAGAGCAAACCCTCGGCACGCTCGAAGAGCGCCGCGCCAAGCAGACCAAGAAAGCAGGCTGAGTTCAGGCTGTCGCGCGCTCGACCCTGATCGTCGGCGCCAGCGCCATCAGCAGGACCGCACACAGACCGAGCGGCACGAAGGCCGTCCAGGCGACGCCGGTCAAGTCCCAGGCCAATCCGCTGAGCACCGGCGTGATCACGGCGCACGAATAGCTGATCGTGAACATTGCCGCCGAGACCCGATGAACGTCATCGGGCGGTGCCAGCAGCGGGGGCAGCGCGAGCATCAGGACCAGGATCGCGGCCGCGAAGAACCCGAGTACCGCCGCGCAGATCACGATGCCTTCTCCCGGCAACGCCGCGACGCCGACGATTGCGGCGAGCGAGCCGGCGCCGCACACGATATGCGGCCAGATCGCGCGTTCGAGGCGTCCCGCGACCGCGAGCAGCAGGAACGACGCCGGGATTTGTCCGAGGTTGAGCGCGGTCAGTGCCGCACTGACAAGATCCGGCCGTCCGACGTGGTGCAGATAGTCGGGCAGAAAGGCATTCGCGGAAAAGTACATCGCGTTGACGCTGCCGAGTGCGATACCGAGCCGCCAGATCAGCGGATCGCTCCAGTCCGGCCACCAGCGTTGTGCGGTCTTCTGCGCTGGAGTCGGGACCGGCGCGCGCGGCGCCAGCACCATGATGACCAGCGCGATCAGCGCGACCGGCGCCGCCCAGAGCATGAAGGTCTCGCGCCAGCTGTTGTGAAGCAGCGGCAGCGCAAGCGGTATCGTGAGCGCGACGGGCAGGATTTCGCCGACCAGCAATCCATTGGTGAACAGCGCGGTGCCGAAGCCGATGCGGTGCGGCAGCCAGGCGCGCACCAGCGGCGGCAGCGACGGATGCATGATGGCGACGCC
>JAXDNZ010000144.1:0-2651 GCA_034669185.1 Hyphomicrobiales bacterium | reverse complement strand
GAGCGCGACGCAGCCGCAGCCCGCAAGCATCGTCGAGGATACCGCCTCTCCCAACAGCAGCGCGCCAAGCACCGCCGCGGTGATCGGCGAGAGCGACAGGAACACGGTGACACGCGTCGCCGAGGTGTTGGCGAGTGCCCAGAGCCACAGCACGTAGCCACCGCCCGACGAGAGCCCGATGAAGATGACGGCGGCCCATCCGAGCGGTGTCAGCCGCCACACCGCACCGGCCAGATCGTCGAGCATGGCTGGAAGCGCGAGCGCGATAACGGCGGCCAGCATCGCGAACGCGCTGACCGGCAGCGCCGGATAACGCCTGAGATACGGGCGGTAGAGCACGCTGCATACGGCGCCGGTCGCGGCGGCCGCCAGCACCGCCAACTCACCGAGCAAGCTTGCTTCGCCCAATGTCCTGTCACCGAGCGCGAAACCGACGCCGACGACAGTCAGCGCAACGCCCGCGACTTTCGCTCCGGTAAGCCGCTCCTGCCCGACAAGCGCGGCGAACAGCAGCGTCAGCATCGGGAAACTCGCAAAGATCAGCGCGGCACGCGCCGACGGCACGGATTTCAAGCCGAAGTTCAACAGCGCGATCAGCACGCCGAACTGTCCGATGCCGAGAAGCGCGATCGGCACGATGTCTGCGCGCGCGAAGCGCATCCGGCCTGAGAAGAACACCGGCGCGAGGCAAGCCGCGCCGATCGCGTAGCGCAGAAAGGCGAGCGATGCCGGACCGGCCATGTCGATGGCGAAACGCGTCGCCGTGATGGCGGCGCCGACCTGGATGCCGGTCGCGGCCGCCGCAAGGATCGCGAGCGTCGTGCGATCCTGCGGCTCGCTCAAAGATCGCGCTCCCAGGTTTCGCCGATCAGGTCGACGCCGAAGCTGTGATGGGGCTCCTCGGCGACCAGCTTGAAGCCGGCGCGGTCGTAGATCGCCCGCGCGGCGGTCAGGATGCTCTGCGTCCACAGCGTCATCGAGGTGTAGCCGGCATCCTTGGCAAAGCGCACGCACTCGTCGACCAGCCGCTTGCCGAGCCCAAGCCCGCGCGCGCGTGGATCGATAATCAGCAGCCGCAGCTTGGCGATCGCGTCGGTTTTGCGCACCACGAAAACCGAGCCGACACGCTCGCCGTCCATTTCGGCGATCCAGCAACGCTCGCGCCTGGCGTCGAAATTCTCGATGAATTCGGCGGTGATCTTCGCGACCAGCGCCTCATAGGTGAGGTCCCAGCCGTATTCCTGCGCGTACAGTGCTCCGTTGACGGACGTGACCCAGCCCATATCGCCGGGACGTTGCGGGCGGAGCAGCAGCATCGGCGGTTTCGCGGCCGGCGCGGACGATGGCATGAGCAGGTTCTCGACGGTCGCCATCGCGCCGACGACGCGCTCCTGTTCGGCGGGACCGAGCCGGCCGAGCATTGCGGCGACCTGATCGCGCGAGCCCTTGTTCAGGGGCGCGAAGGCCTTGCGGCCTTTGGCGGTTATCGCGATGAAGCTCCGTCGCGCATCGCTTGGCGCGCGCTTTTTTGCAACCAGTCCTTTTTCGCCAAAGCGCCGAAGAATCCGGCTGAGATAACCAGCATCGAGATCGAGGTCGGCCGCAAGCGCGGTCGCCGTCGTCGGTTCGCGATGCGCGAGCTCATAGAGCACGCGCGCCTCGGTGAGCGAAAAAGCGCTGTCGAGCAGGCCCTCCTGCAGGAGGCCGATCTGGCGCGTGTAGAAACGCGTGAAGCGGCGCACGGCGGCGACGCGGCGTTCGAGACCGGCGCACGAGGCGGACATAGGATCCTCCGGGAAACCGAAGGATGACAGTGTCAAATAATTACTTGACGGAGTCAATGATCGGTCGATGCCTGCAGGGCAGCGCTGCGCAGCGTGACGATGCGCCGCCGGCCGATCCGGCGCAGCAGGTCTGTGTCCGGGTTTGTCCCACCGCGGTGGCCGCCAACATCGTCATAGAGAAGCTTCGGGATCATCAAACCCTGCGCGGGTCCTGGCAGCGTGCGGACTGCGCGCCGCATCAGCGACGCAATGCCTGCGGCGCGGCTGGCGAACACCGCGGCGCGCGGCTTGCCGAGCAGGTCGGTGCCTTCGGCGAATCGCGTGGTCTCGTCGATCCAGGTCGGCTCCGGCACCGTGCCGGGCGTCAAGAACATCAGCCACGTGCCGCGCGCACCGTGCGCAGCCGCGGCAAGCCGCGCCCCGAGCGGTTCGGACGACATGAAGAACCGGCAGCCGGCGACATCGGCGACGCCCGCAGTTTCGTCGCGCGAGCCTGCGTCCGCGACAATGACTTCCCGGATGATGCCCGCTGTCGCCCCGGGCACCAGCGCGGCGAGCGTCGGCACGAGCGTGCGCTCGGAGTCGTGGGTGGCGATCACGACGCTGAACATGAAACACCCCTTGCATAACGGTACCGCGCCTACCGCACCGCAACAACTTGAAAACCGGCCCTCTGAACAACAACTTAGTCGTTTGCCGAAGCAGTCAGCTCAAAAAAGCACTTGCATTGTTCTTGATTTGTTCTTATTTATCTTCTAGGAGTATAATCATGGCTCAGTCAGCAGCATTGCGGCGTCCTCCGATCCCTGCGCGCACCGTCGCGCCCGCGGGTGAATTCCTCGGCACCGGCGTCGACCGCGACCGGCG
>JAXDNZ010000143.1:0-3105 GCA_034669185.1 Hyphomicrobiales bacterium | reverse complement strand
CTTCAAGGACGTGAACGACACGCTCGGCCATTCGACCGGCGACCAGCTTCTGGTCGAAGTGGGTCACCGGCTGAGCGCCATCGTTGGCGATCGCGGACAAGTCTGCCGGCTTGGCGGCGATGAATTCGTGGTGGTCATTGCGGAATGCGGCGACCCGCGCGTCGTTGCTGGCGTGGTCGACCAGATGCTGCGCGGGCTCGCCGAGCCCTACCAGGTCAACGATCATGTCCTGCATCTCGGCGGCAGTGCCGGCATTGCGATTGCGCCCAATGATGGCGAGACCGGCGACGAACTGATCGCCAACGCCGATTTGGCGCTTTACCAGGCGAAATCCGATGGTGGCCGTGTCTATCGCTTCTACCTGCCGGTGTTGCGCGCGCAGGCGCAGGCGCGCCGCGGTCTCGATGCGGATCTCCGGCGCGCCTTCGCCGAGAATGAGTTCGAACTCTATTTCCAGCCGCAGGTCCGCCTTGCGGACGAAACCGTCATCGGCGCGGAGGCGCTGCTGCGCTGGCGCCACCCGGTGAAGGGCATCCTGGCGCCGGGGGCATTCATCGAGACGCTCGCGGACAGCGCGATTGCGTCGGGCCTCGGGCGATGGATCATCCGCACCGCGTGCACCAAGCTCGCGGCATGGCGCGCCATCGGGCTGCCGCTCAATCGCATCTCGGTCAACCTGTTTCCGGTGCAGTTGCGCGACGAGGCATTGCTCAAGGACATCGACGACGTCTTGCGCGAGGCGGGACTGCCGCCCGAGGCACTCGAGATCGAGATCACCGAGAATATCGCGCTCAATTACGACGAGGCGGCTGTCGTGCTGCAGAAACTGCGCGAGAAAGGCGTGAAGCTCGCCTTCGATGATTTCGGCACCGGCTATGCGTCGCTGAGCTACCTGACCAAGTTCCCGCTGTCGCGCATCAAGATCGATCGCAGCTTCGTCGGCAAGATCACCGACGACGCCGAGGACGCGGCGATCGTGCGCTCGCTGATCTCAATGGCGCACAATCTCGGCCTCGAGGTCATCGCCGAAGGCGTCGAGACGACCGCGCAGGCCGCATTCCTGCTCGCTGAGCGGTGCGAGGATGCGCAGGGCTATCTTTACGCCAAGCCGCTCGCAACGGATGCGTTCGAAGCCTTCCTGCGTACGCATCGGCTGGAGCGCGAGGAGGGGGTCATCGAGCGGCCGTTCACGCCGCGCCGGCGGGCCCACGGCGCCTCCGCCCGGCCTCTGCGCCGGCGCAGGCTCCCGAAGGTGTAGCGGGCTATTGCGTCTCGCTCGGCCCCTCAGCTCCCACGGCAGGATGATCTTGCGGAAGATCACACGGTCCGGCCATCGATTGTCGTACGGGTGCGGATCGGTTTCCATGGCAAAACGCCGCGGGAACAGGCCCGCGGCGCTCAATTCAGCCAAGTCGGAATAGGCGGCCGCGCGGGCCGCTTTCAGTGCATCGCGAGCTGCGGCTGCGTCGGCGGCGATTCCATCGCCGCCACGCGGTTGCGCACCGCCTTCTGCACCTTCTCGAACGCCCGCACCTCGATCTGCCGCACGCGTTCGCGCGACACGCCGAACTCCGCGGCGAGGTCCTCGAGCGTCATCGGGTCGTCGGCAAGCCGGCGCGCTTCGAAGATGCGCCGTTCGCGCTCGTTGAGCACGTCGAGCGCCTCGCCGAGCGCCTTGTGGCGATTGTCGGCCTGCTCGGACGCGACGAGGCGGGATTCCTGACTGTCGCTGTCATCGACCAGCCAGTCCATCCACTCGCCGCTGTCGCCGTCCTCGCGGATCGGCGCGTTGAGCGAGGCGTCGCCGCCGAGGCGGCGGTTCATGTCGACCACGTCCTGCTCCGGCACGCCGAGGCGCTTGGCGATCAGTTTGACCTGATCGGGGCGCATGTCGCCTTCCTCGAGCGCGGAGATCTTGCTCTTGGCCTTGCGCAGGTTGAAGAACAGCTTCTTCTGGTTCGCGGTCGTGCCCATCTTCACGAGCGACCACGAGCGCAGGATGTATTCCTGGATCGACGCCTTGATCCACCACATCGCGTAGGTGGCCAGGCGGAAGCCCTTCTCGGGCTCGAAACGCTTGACCGCCTGCATCAGGCCCACATTGCCCTCCGAGACGACTTCGGAGATCGGCAGGCCGTAGCCGCGGTAGCCCATCGCGATCTTGGCGACGAGGCGGAGATGGCTGGTGACGAGCTTGTGCGCCGCATCGCGGTCGCCATGCTCGCGCCAGCGCTTGGCCAGCATGTACTCTTCCTGCGGCTCCAGCATCGGGAACCGCCGGATCTCATCGAGATACCGGGACAGACCGGTTTCGGCAGACAGTATCGGTAAGGCCGTGGCACGGGCCATGGTAGCGCCCTCCAGAGAGTTGCCCCCTTGTCGGCGGGCCGTTCGGTCACCCCTCCCCCGGAGCCGGAGACCGGAACGTCTATGTGCAACTGCGAAGCTCGATCGCAGTTGCAACAAACATACACGGAACGGGGGTGCAAAAGGAAGTTACGGTTGGGTCACATCGCCTTGAGAGGCCCGTGATGCTCAGCGCGGGCGCGGACAAGGCCTTGCGTTCATTGGCTATTTCGACCGGGGACCGGGGGCCGGCGACGCTCCGCCGCACCCTCGGCAAGGCTTTGGCGCAGCCGGGCAAGGTCGCCGGGCAGCGCGGACTTGAATTCCAGGACTTCGCCGGATGTGGGGTGTTGGAAGCCCAGTATATGGGCATGGAGGGCCTGTCTTCCAAGACCCTCCAGCGCCTGCCGCGCCGCGGGCGGCAACAGCGCCGCCTTGGTCTTGAAGCCGGTGCCGTAGGTCTCATCGCCGAGCAGCGGATGACCGATATGGGAGAGATGCACCCGGATCTGGTGGGTGCGGCCGGTCTCGAGCCGGCAGGCGATCAGGCTGGCGATCGCCTTGCCGTCGGCGCCGGGATAGATTTCCAGCACCTCGAAATGGGTCACGGCGGCGCGGCCGTCCGGGCGGACGGCGATCTTGTCGCGGGCTTGGCGGTGGCGCCCGAGCGGGGCCTCGATCGTGCCTTTGCGCCGGTCGGGCGCACCCCAGATCAACGCCAGATAGCTGCGCTGGAGCGCCCCGGTACGACCATGGTCG
>JAXDNZ010000142.1:0-4378 GCA_034669185.1 Hyphomicrobiales bacterium | reverse complement strand
TTTCGCGCTCGGCGACATAGATCATCTCCTTGGTGATGATGCCGCGGCGCGCCCATTCAAGCTGCGTGATGGGGTGCGGGCCGCTTGCTCCGACCTGTTCCCCTCCCCCTTGTGGGGAGGGGTTAGGGGTGGGGGTGGTGCGGGTGAACTCAGATCGACCCCCACCCCGCTCGCCTTCGGCGAGCGACCCTCCCCACAAGGGGGAGGGTAAAGACGGAGAGACTGCCCGCATCGGCTTCGGCGTGTTGGGGAAGTTGCGCGCCAGATGCTTGCCGGTGACGTTGCCGTTGTCGATCGGCTGGATCGGGCGGCCGTCGTATTCCTCGATGCCGCCGCGCTCCTTGATCCACTCCACGCGGATGCGCTTCAAGCCCCGCTCGACGTCGATCGCGACGTTGTCGTCCGTGTAGGGGCCGGAGGGGTCGTAGACCGGGACCGGCGGCTCGCCGGAACTCGGATCGAGCACGATCTCGCGGATCGGCACGCGCAGATCGGGCGCCGCATCCGGGGCCGAATACGCCTTGCGCGATCCGATGATGCCTCCGGTGGTCACCTTCGGGGTGACGAGATCAGCGGGCGAGACGGGCTTGTTCATGGGGCGCGCTCCTTGTTGCGTTTGCGCATGTCCTGGTCCGAAAACCGGTGCCCACTTTTCGGGGCCATGCGCTCCTTCCTCCTCATGCCGAGGAGCGCTCGAAGAGCGCGTCTCGAAGCATGAGCATGCGGCCATCCTTCGAGACGACCGCTTTGCGGTCTCCTCAGGATGAGGATCGAGTCGGCTTAGGGAAAAAAAACGGCTCCTGTCCCTTCGCCGGCATGACCCGGATCAGGTTCAAAGGGTTTTTCTCAGCCCAAACGGGGCACCCCTCGGAACGGAGCTAATGTAGGCCGATAGGGTGGGGTGTCAACGGAGCCACGGCCCTCTCCCGCCTCACCGTCTTCGCTCCGCTACGACGGTTCGGCACCCACTCCCGCAAGCGGGAGAGGGGAAAGCAAGCAAGCAAGTGCGCCGCCCTCTTTTTTCTTCCCCTCTCCCGCTTGCGGGAGAGGGTGGCTGAGCGGACGTCAGTCCGCGAAGCCGGGAGAGGGTTACTTCCCGCCGGCGTGCACGCCCTTGATGACGTCGCCGTCGAGCTTGGTGAAGGGCACGAACGGCGTCGCGCCGTTGTAGACATTGGAGCGTGCGACCTGGATCGAGCCGTCGGCTTTCTGCTCCTTGCGCACTTTCAGGATCACGTGTCCGCCGGGCGGGCCGACCGGGATCACCATGATGCCGCCGGGCTTGAGCTGCTGCAGCAGCGGCGGCGGCACGTGATCGACGCCGCAGGTGACGATGATCTTGTCGAACGGCGCGTTCTCTTCCCAGCCGTAATAGCCGTCGGCGTGCTTGCTGCTGATGGCTTTCAGCTCGGTGTAGCCGCGCGCGATCATGTCGTCCTGGATCTGGCGCGTGCGCTCCTGCAACGGCTTGATGATCTCGATCGTGTAGACCTTGTCGGTCTGGTGCGTGAGATAGGACGACTGGTAGCCCGAGCCGGTTCCGATCTCGAGCACCTTCTCGCCGGGTTTCAGGTCGAGGTGCGAGCTCATGCGCGCCACGATGAGCGGACCCGAGATCGTGACACCCCAGCCGATGTCGAGGAAGGCGCGCTCGTAGGCGCGATTGAAGTCGCGCTTGAGGATGAACTGGTCGCGCGGCGTGAGCAGGAAAGAGCGCTCATTGTTGAGGCTGTAGAAGTCGCGGTTCGACTTGCAGTAGACGTAACGGTCCCAGCGCATCGACAGCGCCTTCGGGTCCTCGCCGCGATTGTCGACCATCCACTTGATGTACGCCTCCCGGCTGCTCATCGGCGGCGTCAGGTCGAAGCTGTAGGGCGTGGACGGCTTGTTGGTCCCGACGTTGAACTGCGACAGCGTCAGCTCGGCCCGCGCGGTGGCCGGCAGCATCGCGCTCGCGGCAGCCGCTCCAGCGCCGAGCATGAAGCTGCGCCGCGCCACGCAGGGTGCCGCCGGGGCGGTCGCCGGAAGGCTGTGAACTTTGCTCATGGGGTGTGATCGCCGCTGTTTTCTCAAGGGTTTCGGGTCGCCCGTTGACCGAAATCAATGGAGTCATCGGGCGGCTTCGTCAATCGTGGATTTCGCCGCAGTAGCGCCACTTCACGTCAGAATTTCGGCACACGCACCTGAAGGGTTGTTCACGAAACGCGCCGGAGGCGCCGAACGCATGGCCGGGCTGCCGCGGCGGTTGCGGTAGGTCTTCTCCCTCCCGCGTAGCGGAGAGGGTGGATGCGCGAAGCGCGGCCGGGTGGGGTGCTTATCTGAGCCCCGTTCGTCTCGGCGTTCGCTGTGCTCACGCGGAGCCACCCTCCCCCTTCCGGGGGAGGGATCAGGTCAGCGCGCGGGATCGATCAGAACTTCGATACCTCGACTTCCTTCGTGGTGATGAACTCGAGCAACGCGGGCTTGCCGTCCTGCGTCGCCTTGATGCCGCGCCGGATCGCCGGCACGATGTCGGCGGGCTTTTCGACGCGCTCGCCATAGCCGCCGAGCGCGCGCGCGAACGCCGCGTAGTCGCCGGAGATGTCGGTCGAGCGATATTTCTCGGTCGAGACCGGCATCACCTTCAGTTCGATCGCCATCGAAAAGTTGTTCAGCAGGATCGACAGGATCGGGATGCGCTCGCGCACCGCGGCCTCGAAATCCATGCCGGTGAAGCCGATCGCGGCATCGCCCCAGACGTTGATACAGAGCTTGTCGGGCTTGGCGAGCTTCGCGCCCATCGCAAAGCCCAGGCCCGCGCCGAGCTGCGTGGTCTTGCCCCAGCCGATGTAGGAGAGCGGCGCGGTGCAGCGCCAGAACGGCGAGAGCTGATCGCGCGGCGAGCCTGCATCATGCGTGATGATGGTGTTGGCGACGTCGACGGTGTGCTGCAGATCCCACAGCACGCGATAGGGCGAAAACGGCGCTTCGTTGTGGGTCAGCTTCGGCATCCACTTGGCGAGCCACGGGTCGTAGCTATCCTTGATCTCCTTCGCGGCGGCGGAATGATCGCGCGGCGACTTCTGCGTGCGCGACACTTCCTCGATCAGCGCCGCAAGCGTGAGCTTCGCGTCGCCCAGCACGCCAAGCGCGCAGGCGACGTCCTTGTTCACGTCGTTCGGATCGAGCGTCGCGTGGATGATCGTCTTGCCGGCCGGCATCGACACGCCGAAATTCGTCTGCGTGAAGCTGCAGCCGATGCCGAGGATGAGATCGGCTTCCTTGAGGAAATGATGCACGGGCGCCGGGATCGCGAGGCCGCCCGAGCCGAGCGACAGCGGATGCGTCTCGGGGAACGCGCTCTTGCCCTGCAGGCTGGTGGTGACCGGAATGGCGAGCAGTTCGGCGAGCTGCTTCAACTCGCCCCACGCTTCGGCCCAATGCACGCCCTGGCCGGCGTACAGCACCGGGCGCTTGGCCGCGAGCAGCATTATCGCCGCTTCGCGCACTGCATCGGGATCGGGACCGGACCGCAACGGCCGCGACACGACGTAGTCGGACGGATCGGCCTCTTCGTTCCACACGTCGTTCGGCACTTCGACCAGCACCGGGCCGCCGCGCCCGGAGCGCAGCCGTGTGAACGCGCGCCGCATGATCGCGGACAGCTCCTTGGCCGACGTGACCGGCTCGGCCGATTTGGTGATGCTGCGCATCTGGACGCTGGAATTGTAGTTGCGCTCGACCCAGGCAAGCCGGCGCGCATAGCCGCCGGGCATCACGAGGATCGGCACCGACTCGCTCCACGCCTGCGCGACGCCGCCATAGGCGTTCTCGGTGCCGGGGCCGTGCTGCATCACGAACACGCCGAGTTTCTTTCCGCTGGTCACGCGCGACATCGCCTCGGCCATGTGCAGCCCGATGCGCTCCTGCCGCACGATGATCGGCCGGATGCCGGCGGCCGCGCCGCGCTCGAGAATGTGGTTGACCGGATAGCCGATGATCGTCTCGACGCCTTCGCGGCGCAGGATCTCGGCAATGGCGTCGGAGACTTTCATGGCGCTCCCCCCGGGTGTGTTGTCCTTGTAGCCCGCATGAGCGAAGCGACATGCGGGATCAGTCTTTTTCCGAGCGCACGGTAGCGCGTATGACGCATAGGCGTCACCTGCTGAGGTCTACCTGAAACGAGAAACGCCGGCCCGGGAGACCCGGACCGGCGTGGTCGCTCTGAGGCGAACCGACTAGGCGTGACGCTTTCGCGTATCTCAGTAAAGATTGCGCAGGCTGACCGGCGCGGAGGTGAGCGGGCGCTCGGCGCGATGCTCGCCGTTGATCACGACCACCTTGGTGCCGATGGTCACGCGGCTGTAGAGGTCGGCGACGTCTTCGTTGGTGAGGCGGA
>JAXDNZ010000141.1:0-9322 GCA_034669185.1 Hyphomicrobiales bacterium | reverse complement strand
GGCAGCGGCAAGACCACGACGCTTGCGACCTTCCTCACCATTCTCAACGAAACGACGCGAAAAATCCTCACCATCGAGGACCCGGTCGAATATGAGATCCACGGCGTCAACCAGTCGCAGATCCGGCCGCAGATCGGGCTGACGTTTTCCACCGCGCTGCGTGCTTTCGTGCGCCAGGACCCGGACGTCATCATGGTGGGCGAGGTACGCGACGCGGAGACCGCGCATATCGCGATTCATGCGGCGCTGACTGGGCACCTCGTGTTGACCACGCTGCACACCGAGACCGCCGCCGCCGCCGTGCCGCGCCTGCTCGACCTCGGGGTCGAGGGCTTCCTGCTCAAGTCCACGCTGCGCGCGGTGCTGGCGCAACGGCTGGTGCGCATCCTGTGCGACCGCTGCAAGAGGAAGCATGACCTCACCGCCGCCGACCTTGCGGACGACCCGCGCTATGGCGCGCTCGGCTTCACCGCCGGCGACACCGTGCATGAGCCGGTCGGGTGCGAACGTTGCGGCGGCACCGGCTATCGCGGGCGCACCGGCGTGTTCGAGTGCATCGAGATGATCGGCGCGGTGCGCGACCTGATCAGTGCGGACACCGATTCCGTCGCGATCGAGCAGGCCGCCGTGCGCGCCGGCGCCATCACGATGATCGACGATGCGGTCGCCAAATGCCGCGCCGGCGTGACCTCGGCGGCCGAGGTGCTGCGCGTGACCACGGTGCGGTGAGATCAGTGCCAAGTTATCGCTACAGAGCCCTGACCCGCGGCGGCGAACTGGTGAGCGGATCGATCTCGGCTCCGACCGCCGCGGAGGTCGCGCGCCGCATCGAATATCTCGGCCTCGTTCCGATCGATACCGTCACCGAGGAGACAACCTCCGAAGGCTCGCGTTTCAGCTGGAGCTTCGGCAAGCGCGCGCGAGCTGAGGACATCACGGTCTTCACGCTCGATCTCGCGCTCCTGCTGAAAGCAGGCGCACGGCTCGACGACGCGCTGGAGCTGCTCTCGATCGACATCGACATCGGGCGGCTGCGCCCGGCGGTCGCGACCATCCGCGGCAACGTGATGGCGGGCGAAAGCTTCGGCGAGGCGCTCGCGCGCCATCCCACGCTGTTTCCCGCGATGTATGTGGCGCTGGTGCGCGTCGGCGAGGCCTCCGGCACGCTCGATCAGGTGCTCGAGGTGCTGGCCAACGAGCGCGCGCACTCCGAGGCGCTGCGGCGCAAGCTCTCCGACGCCCTGCGCTACCCGGCCTTCGTGCTGTTCGCGGCGACGAGCGTGCTCATCTTCTTCCTGCTGTTCGTGCTGCCGCAGTTCGCCACGGTGTTGCGCGACTTCAACGCCAAGCTCGATCCGATCGTCGTCACGTTCATCGCGCTGTCCGACTTCCTGCGCGCCTACAAGGACGTGCTGGGGGTCGCGCTGGCGGTCATGGTCGTCGGCGGCTGGCTGCTGTGGCGCCGTCCGCATGTGCGCATCGCCGTCATCTCGACGCTCGCGCGCCTGCCGCTGATCAGCCCCGTGCTGACCTTCCACCGCACGGCCTTGTTCTGCCGCAATCTCGGCGTCCTCCTCGGCAGCGCGGTGCCGCTGACCAACACGTTGCGCATCATGGTCGACATGATGTCGACGACCAGCGATCCCGCGATCTGGATCAAGGCCGTGGAGCGGGTGCGCCACGGCGGCAAGCTTTCGGATGCGCTCGCCGACACCGACGCGCTTCCCACCATGGCGGTGCGCATGTTACGTTTGGGCGAAGAGACCGGGCAGTTGCCGATGCTGGCCGCGCGCGTCGCGGAGTTCTACGAGGCGAAGCTCCAGCGCAGCCTCGACCGCGTCGTCGGTATCGCGGGTCCGGCGGCGATCATCGTCATCAGCATCGTCGTCGGCGGGCTGATCGTTTCGGTGATGACGTCGCTCTTGTCGGTCAGTCAGATCGTCGGGTGAGAAGGCGGCATGCGTTCCGTGATCGCGCGTATCAGGCAAAGCAGACGGCGCGCACGCCACGGCGAGCGCGGCTTCACGCTGGTGGAGCTCCTGGTCGTGATCACGATCATCGGGTTGATCATGGGGCTCGTCGGGCCGCGCGTGCTCAACTACCTGACCGAGTCCAAGGCCAAGGCCGCCAAGATCCAGATCGAGAGCCTTTCGAGCGCGCTCGACCTGTATTTCCTCGACGTCGGACGCTATCCGAACTCGTCGGAAGGCCTAGCCGCGCTGGTGAAACGCCCCGGCAGCAGCACGGCGTGGAACGGGCCTTACCTCAAAGGCGGGCAGGTTCCTCTCGATCCGTGGGGCAACGCCTACGTCTATCGTTCACCCGGAGAGCATGGGAGCTATGACATCATCTCCTACGCGGCAGACGGGGTCGAGGGCGGTACCGGTCCCGCGGCCGACATCACAAGCTGGACGCGCTGACGACGCGGGCGGTGAAGCGGGCTTCACCCTGATCGAGATCGTCTGCGTGCTCGCCATCATCACGATGCTGGCGGCGATCGTCATGCCGGCGCTGCCGCGCGGAACCTCGCGTACGCGGCTCGAATCCTACGCGGTCGAAACCGCCGCGATGCTGAAAGCCGATCGCAACGCGGCCGTACGAGGGCGCGCACAGATCGCGACGCAGATCGATCCGATGAACCGCTCGATCCGCTCAGGCGTGACGGGCCGGGTCATCCGCATTCCGGGCGATGTCGCCTTCGATGCGACGCTTGCGGCGCGCTGCAATCAGCGCGCGGACGGCGCAACCATCCGGTTCTTCGCGTCCGGCATGTCATGCGGGGGCACCATCGCGCTGACGCGGGCCGGCGTCGGCTATCAGATTCGCGTCAACTGGCTGACCGGAGGCGTGGAAGTTGTTCCGCTCGATGCGATCTAGGACACGCAGGCGCCGCGCGACGGCGGGCTTCACGCTCATCGAGGTGCTCGTCGCGCTGTCGGTCGTCGCGGTGGCGCTCGCCGCGATCGGCTCTCTGATCGCCGTCACGGTGCGCGGCGCGCGCGCCGTTCCGGCGCGTCTTTCGCTGATCGAGACCGCGCGCGCGGTGATGACCGGCCTGCCGGACCGCGATGCGCTGACGATCGGAAGCTTTTCCGGCGAACTTGCGGGCCATCGCTGGCGCGTCGACGTGCTGCCGTTCCTCGGCAACCTCATCGACCCGCAGCAGCCGAATGCCTGGACGCCGCTGACCGTGATCGTGCGCGTCCAGTCGCCGAGCGGACAGATCGTGCAGCTCAACACCGTGCGCGTCCGGCGAAAGGAGACGCAATGAGCGGCCGCCGCAGGTCACGCCGCGCCCGGATCGCGGGCTTTACGCTGATCGAGGCGCTGATCGCGACCGCGCTGATGGGCGCGATCCTCGCCGCGATCGCGACCGTGACGGCACAGTGGCTGCCGAACTGGAACCGCGGCATGGGCAATGTGCAGCGCGCCGAGAATCTGGCGCTGGGGCTGGAGCGCCTGATCGCCGATGTCTCGGCGGCCGAATTCATTCCGGGAGGCCGCGAGTTCCTGCTGCCGGTGTTCGACGGCACCGAGCTGTCGATGACCTTCGTGCGCTCCGCGCTCGGTCCGAACACGCGCTCGGGGCTCGAGCTCGTCCGCATCGGAGAAGTCGGCACCGATCGCGGACCCACTCTGGTGCGGGCGCGGGCACGTTACGTGCCGGTGACCGCGGAAACCCTGAACGATCAGCCGAACTTTGCCGATCCGGTGGTGCTGCTGCGCGCGCCCTACCGAGTGACGTTCGCCTATGCGGGCCGGGACCGGGTCTGGAAGAACACATGGCGCGGCGCGGCCGAACTTCCGAAGGCGGTGCGCATCCAGGTGCGCGATGCCACGACCGACCGTCTTCTTTCGGCTTCGACCTCGACGCTGGTGCATGCCGAGATGCCGGCCGACTGCGTGCTCGCCGAGGCGATCGCCGATTGCCTCAACCGCGAGCGCAAGAATCCCGCCGCGCCGAGCGCTCCGAACCCGAATCCGAACCCGGTGGCGCGATGAACGCGGCCGACCACGGAGCGCCCCACCCTATCCTCGCCTGCAAGCGGGGGCGGCGGCGGGCGCGTGATCAACGCGGCTTCATCATCGTCGCGGTCTTGTGGATTCTCGGCGCGCTCGCGACGCTGGCGACGATCTATGGGGTCTATGTCATCGACACGGCGGTGTCGTTTTCGACGCATGACCAGCGGCTGCAAGCCGACTCGCTCTTCACGGCGAGCCTCGAACTGACGTCCGCTCTGCTTGGGCGGCCGGACGCGCCGCCCAATGGCCGGTTCAATATTCGCCTCGGCAACGCCGACGTCGCGGTCAACTTCCGCGCCGAGAACACCCGCATCGACCTCAACGTCGCGCCGAAGCAGGTCCTGGCCGCTCTGTTTGTCGGACTCGGCGCGCGTGCGGGGCTCGCGGAGGGTTATGCCGACAACATCATCGCGTGGCGGACGCCGCCGGACGCCGCCGGGTCCGGTGCGGCGCGGGATTTTCGCCCAACCGGCATGCCCTATCCGGCTCGCGGCGCGCCGTTCCCGCACACGGGCGAGCTCGCGCTCGTCCCCGGCCTGCCCGAGATACTTGTCGATCGCGCGCTGCCGTTCGTCACCGTCTACAGCGGCGCGCCGCAGATCAACATCATGGGCGCAGCGCCCGAAGTGCTCGCGGCGCTACCAGGCATGAATCCGAACCTGCTCTACGCTATCCTTGCCCAGCGCCAGGCCGAGCCGCAGAATGTGCAGAAGCTGGCGGCGCTGCTCGGCCCCGCTCAGCCGCTTGCAACAGGCCACGGCAGCAAGGCTGTGCGGGTGACGCCGCAGATCGTGTTCGACGACGGGCAACGCATGAGCGCTGACATCGTGATCTTCATTCTCGACAACGGTACCGAGCCGTATCGCGTGCTCTCGTGGCGTGACAGTTCCGATGACCCGCTGCCCGACGAGCGGCCGAGGCCGCGTAAGCGATGACGGCGCTGCGCGAGATCGCCGTTCTGTTCGCAGGCTGGATGGATGCGGTCGCCGCGTACGTGGTCGCCGTCCTCAGGCGTTTCAGCGCGCCGAGCGCGGTCGAGCTGATCGAGGAGGACGACGGCACGTTCGTGGTGCAGAAGGGGGGCGCGACGCCGTCCGGGCGTCCGTTCGAGCGCGTGCACATCACCGACGGCCGCGTGATCGGCGCGCACGCCGATGCCGTCGAGCAAATGCTGCGCGGCAGCCGCGCCGAGGTCCTGCTGCGGCCGGATCGCTTTCTGCTGCGCCCGCTGGAGCTGCCGCGGCGCGCAGCCGAGTTCCTCGGCGGCGTCGTGCGCGCCCAGATCGACCGGCTGACTCCGTGGAGCGCGGCGGATGCCGCGTTCGGCTGGAGCAAACCGCGCGAGGCCGGCACCGACCGCATTGCCGTTACGGTCGCGGCGACCGCGCGCGCGCTGGTTATCCCGTACGTGCAGGCGCTGACGACGCTCGGCGCGCAGGCCGTCACCGTCATGACGCGGCTGCCCGGACCAGATGCAGCTCCCGCGCCGATCACGGTGCTCGAACAGACGATCAGCGGCGCACTCGACGTGGCGCGCGTGCGCCGCGCGGTCGTGGTGCTGTTTCTTGTCGCGGCCGCCGCGGCCGCGGCGTCGTTCGGTGTTTCGACCGCGATGATCTCGGACCTGAACGCGCGCCAGTACGAGCTTTCGCGCCGAATCGCGGAACGCCGCGCCGCGATCCGCAGCGGTCGCGAGCGTGCCGATCTCGCGAGCACGCCGCAGCGCATGCTGGAGCGGCGGAAGTACGAGAGCCCGTCGGCCGTCATCGTGCTCGACGCGCTCTCGCAAATCCTGCCCGACCACACCTATGTGATCGAGCTGCGCATCGAGGCGGACCAGTTGCGCGTGACCGGAATCACGCGCGATGCCCCGAGCCTGATCCGGCTGATGGAACAGAACCCGCTGTTTTCCCGCGCGACCTTCTTCGCACCGACGACGCGTTCGCCCTCCGATCCGGGCGAGCGCTTCCACATCGAGGCGCACATCGAACCCATGGCGGCGCCGCGCTCATGAGCAGTCCCTCGCTCGACCGCTATCTGACCAGCCATCCCGGGATGGCGACGGCGTTCTATGCGCTGGTAATCCTCGCACTCTTGTTCACCGCATGGTCCAGCGTCGCGGATATCTTCGCGCGCCGTCAGGCGCTCGCGGCGTCCGAAGACCTGCTGGCGCAACTCGAGGGACGGCGCGCATCGCCCTTCGGCGGGCCGGGCTCGCCCGCGGGACCGGTTCCAACCGGATCGCCATTCCTCGAAGGCCAGACCGTGACGGTTGCCGGCGCCGCGCTGTTGCAGCGCGTCGCCGAAGCGGTGACGCGCGTCGGCGGCAATGTCCTCTCTTCCCAAGTCGATCTGCAGGGTACAAAATCCAAGGACGGCTTCATCAGCCTGATCGCGAGCTGCGAAGTCGAGCAGGCCGCGTTGCAGCGCCTGCTCTACGACCTGGAATCCGGAATGCCGTTTCTGTTCATCGAGCAGCTTGTCGCGCAGGCGCCCCAGGCCGCGGCCGCGTCGAACACGACGCGAATGCGCGTGCTGGTGTCGGTCGCCGGCCAATGGCGGGACGCGAAATGATGCGCGCGACGAACGCGGTGTTGCTCCTCGCCGCCGCCCTGCTCGGCCCGCCGGCGCTCGGCGCGAGCCCGCCGAATGCGCTGGATCTGCCGCCGGGCGGCGTGACGCCGCCGCCGGTCGACATGCTGCAGAGCGCTCCGGTGCAGCAGAGCACCTCGGACAGGCCGCGCGAACTGAGCGGCAATCCGCTGTGGGCGATCCCGCTCTCGGCGCTGTCGGCAACGCGCGAACGGCCGCTGTTTACGCCCTCGCGGCGGCCGCCCGCGCCGGCCATCGCGGGCCCGCCCCCGGTCGAGCGCGTGGCGCCCGTTGAGCCGACCACCGAGCCTGAGCGCCCGCGCCTCACGCTGGTGGGCGCGGTGATCGGTTCGGGTGCCGGCATCGCGATTTTCATCGACCAAACCACCAACGACGTCGTGCGGCTCAAGACCGGCGAAAGCCATTCGGGCTGGACACTCCGCTCGGTCAAGGGCCGCGAGGCGCTGTTCCAGAGGAACAGCGAGACGCTGACGCTCGTGCTGCCGGCGCCCGGCATGGGACCGGCCCCCGGCATGCCCCTGCCGCCCGGAATGGCTCTACCGCCGGGCGCGCCCTTGCCGCCCGGCAAGGAGCCGGAGTTGTGATCGCCACGCCGAGCCTTACATTCTAGCTCACACGACGGTTCATGCGCGCAACGGCGGTCGCGGCTTTTCTCATCCTCCCGTAAGGAAACCCCATGAAATTCGGCGTCGGCCAGCCCGTGAAACGTTTCGAGGATCAGACCCTGATCACCGGACGCGGCCGCTACACCGACGACATCGCGCTGCCGAACATGAGCCAGGCCTTCGTCCTGCGGGCACCCGTCGCACACGCGAACATCAGGCGCATCGATGCGACGGCCGCGCGAAGGATGCCAGGCGTGCTCGCGGTGCTGACCGGCGAGGACGTTGCGGCCGATGGGCTCGGCGATATCCCCTGCCACGCGCCGCTCAACAACCGCGACGGCTCGCCGCGCAGCGACACGCCGCGCCCGATGCTGGCGATCGGAAAGGTGCGCCACGCCGGCCAGCCGGTCGCGCTCATCGTCGCCGAGACACTGCCGCAGGCGCAGGACGCCGCCGAAGCAATCGAGATCGAGTACGACTCGCTGCCCGCCGTCACCGACGCGCGGAACGCGCTCAAGCCTGGCGCGCCGCAACTGTTCGACACGATCCCCGGCAACCTCGTGTTCGACTGGGACAACGACACCTCGGATTTCGCCGCCGTCGATGCGGCCTTCGCGAAAGCCGCGCACATCACCACGCTCGAGATGGTCAACAACCGTGTGGTGGCGAACTCGATGGAGCCGCGCAACGCGATCGGCGACTTCGACGCGGCGAGCGGACGACCGGTGCTCTACACCGGCACGCAAGGCTCGCATTTCGTGCGCGATCCGCTGGCCGAAGCGGTACTGAAAGTCCCGAAGGAAAAATTGCGTGTGGTGACTCCGCCAAACGTCGGCGGCGGCTTCGGCATGAAGGCCTTCGTCTATCCGGAGCAGGCGTTGGTCGTGTGGGCGGCCGGCAAGCTCAAGCGGCCGGTACGCTGGCAGTCGGACCGCTCGGAAGCCTTCCTCTCCGACAATCAGGGGCGCGACCATTTCACCCGCGCCGAGCTTGCAATGGACGCCAAGGGCAAATTCCTCGGCCTGCGTGTGTCGCTCATCGCCAACGTCGGCGCCTATCTGTCGCCGATGGGCCCGTTCATTCCGACACGCTCAACCGACCTGATCTCGGGCCTCTACACGACCCCCGCGATCGCCATCAACGTGAAGGGCGTGTGCACCAATACGGTGCCGGTGTGCGCCTATCGCGGCGCCGGACGGCCGGAGGCCTCCTATCTGATCGAGCGGCTGGTGGACGCGGCCGCACGCGAGCTGAACATGACGCCGGACAGGATCCGCCGCATCAACCTGATCAAGCCAAAGCAGATCCCCTACACGTCGCCCACCAAGCTAACCTTCGACTCCGGCGAGTTCGAGAAGGTGATGGACCTCGCGATGGAGCAGGCCGACTGGGCCGGGTTCAAGGCGCGGCGCCGCGAGAGCGGCAAACGCGGCCGGCTGCGCGGCATCGGCATGGCGACCTACACCGAGCGCTGCGGCGGCGGCTTCCCCGAAACCGCATCGATTGAGTTCAAGGGCGACCATGTCGAGCTGGTGATGGGCAACCAGGAATACGGCACCGGGCTCGTCACCTCCTACAAGCAGGTCGTGTCCGACCGGCTCGGCCTCGACGCCGATACGATCGAAGTCATCTACGGCGACAGCGACCGTTCACCGCGTGGCCTCACCGGCGGGTCGCGCGCGCTTCCGGTCGGCGGCTCGGCGCTGCATGAGGCCTCGCTGAAGATCATCGAGAAGGGCAAGCAGATCGCCGCGAACCTGCTGGAAGCTTCCGTGGTGGACATCGAGTTCGGCGACGGCGAGTTTCGCATTGTCGGCACCGACCGGCGCGTCGATCTCTTCGCGGTGGCGCAAGCCGCGAACGATCCCTCAAAGCTCCCGCCCGGCATGCAGCCCGGCCTCGACACCACGCAGGTGCAGAATCCCTCCGCGCCGACCTTTCCGAACGGCTGCCATATCGTCGAAGTCGAGATCGATCCCGACAGCGGCGTCACCACAGTCGTGCGCTACACGGTGGTCGACGACTTCGGCGCCGTGATCAATCCAACACTGCTCGAAGGCCAGGTGCATGGCGGCATCGTG
>JAXDNZ010000140.1:0-4040 GCA_034669185.1 Hyphomicrobiales bacterium | reverse complement strand
GACGGCGGATTTCGGTCGCCGCGCGTCGAAGACGTCGTGGTGGTCGTTGTCGGCGCGGTCGCGGACGGCGCATCGAGGCCAACCACTGGCGGCATCGCCATGCCTTGAGCCTGCGCCGTACGCGAGGCGATCAGCGCGTAGCCGCGATCGACCACCAGCCCGGAGACCTTCAGCAGGAACAGCGCCGCCGCCGCCAAGATGACGATCGGAATGAGGCGCAGGTTAAGAAAGCGCATCAGGCCGCCACGCTGCCGGCACGTTGACGCGTACGCGCCGCGAACGCATTCGCCGCCGCCGCGGTCGCGCGCATGTCCGGTGCCTGCGGCGCCTCGACGGCAGGCTGTCGCGGCGCCGCCGGCTGGACCGGGCGTGCCGCGATACTGATCTGCGCGAGGCGCACCAGCACCTCGTCGCCGCTCTTGAGCTGGCGCTCCAATTCGCGCGACAGCGATTCACCCGCATGCAGCCGTTCGCCCAGATTCTGGTCGCAGTCGCGCACCGTCAGCTTCAATCCCGCGATCGCGCGTTCGGCGATCTCGGTTGCGGTGATCAGCTCCGAGATCGTGGCCTTGAGCGCGTGCTCGTCCGCTTTCAGCTTCTTGAGGCGGCGATTGAGCATCATGCAAAAGGAGATCGTGAGCAGCAGCAGCACCGCCACCAGGCTCTCGATCATCAGTCCGAGATTCTGGCTCACGACGCCTCCATCCGGTTTGATGATTGGTCCGCCATCTCGAACATGGCGAAGGTCGTCTTCGGCTTGCGCAGCGGTTTCGCGATGCGCACCGCGACGCGGTCGCCGACGCGGCCCATGCGGCCCTCGGTCAGGATCACCGGGCCGCAGCGCACGGTGACGAGCGCGTCCGGCTTGAGCTCCAGCGTCAGCGTGTCGCCGACATTGAGCGACATCATCTGCCTGAGCGGGAGCTTCGCCTCATAGAGCACCGCCTCGACCGCCATCTCGGCCTGCCCGATCTCGGTCGCCAGATGGCCTTCCCAGATCGGATCGCGGCCGAACTTCTCGCCCATGAACATCTGCAACAGCACGTCGCGGATCGGCTCGATGGTCGCGTAAGGCAGCAGCAGCTCGATCGTTCCGCCGCGATCCTCCATGTCGATGCGCAGCCGCACCAGGATGGCGGCGTTCGCGGGCCGCGAGATCGCGGCGAAGCGCGGATTGGTCTCGAGACGATCAATCGCGAACTTGACCGGAGAGAGCGGGCGGAAGGCCTGCTCGGCATCGGCGAGCACGACCTCGATCATGCGCTTGACCAGGCTTGTCTCGATCGTGGTGTAGGGCCGGCCTTCGACGCGGATCGCAGCCTGCCCGCGGCGTCCACCCAGCAGCACGTCGATGATCGAATAGATCAGACTCGAGTCGATCGTGACCAGCCCGTAATTGTCCCACTCCTCGGCCTTGAACACCGCGAGCACCGCGGGCAGCGGGATCGAATTGAGATAGTCGCCGAAGCGCACCGAGGTGATGCGGTCGAGCGAGACCTCGACGTTGTCGGAGGTGAAATTGCGCAGGCTCGTCGTCATCAACCGGACCAGCCGGTCGAAGACGATCTCGAGCATCGGCAGACGCTCGTAGGAGACCATCGCCGAGTCGATGATCGCGCGGATGCCGGAATTCTCGTTCAGCGTGGTATCGGTGAGGCTGAAGCCGAGAAGGCTGTCGATCTCCTCCTGATTGAGGATGCGCTCGGCGCCGCCCTTGCCGGCCTGCACGTAGTTGCCGCCGTCCTCGATCATCTGCGCCCACTGGGTGGCCATCTCGTCATCGCCACCGGGCGCGACGGGCGTAACCGCGCCCGCGATCGAAGCGGGTTTTGCCTCCGCGGCCGCGCCGGCCGGCGCGTCCTGTTCGGTCGTGGTGGCGTCTGCGCTCACTGGACGACGATTTCCTTGAACAGCACCGCGTTGATGCGGCTTGGCGCGATCGCCACGTTGACGCGGCGGGTGAGTTCGTCGCGCAGCCGGAAGAGGCCGGCCGAGCCTTCGAGATCGGTGGAGCGCATTTCGCGCAAATAGGTCTGAAACGCGTCGAGCACGCGCGGCAGCACCGGCTTGATCTGATCGACGGTCGCCTGGTCGGCGACCTCGAGCACGATCTTGGCGCGCAGATACTGCGCGCGATCATTGCCTGCGTTCGACAGGTTCACCAGCACTTCGGGCAGGTCGTAGAACGCCGGCGGCTTCACGACGACCACGGGCTTCTCGTCGTGGCCCTTGCCGGAAAAGAACATCTTGTAGCCGCCAAAGCCGCCACCACCGAGAACGGCGAGGCCCGCGACCAGGATGATGATCGTCTTGAGCGTGAACCGCTTCTTGGGCGCCGCGCTCTCGCCCTCGGGAGCATCGCCCTCCTCGGCTTCCTTTGCGGCGTCCGCCTTTTTCGCCTTCGCCATGAATCCTGCCCCGGAAAGTCCGTAAAACTTCAGCCGCCACGCGGCGTCATGCGGTGTCGTGAAACGTCGGAGGCAAGTCCCCCGGCACCTGCACGCAAGCTAGGTCCGCGATGGTTAACGGAATCTTGCTTCAGGGCCCCGAGGGCGGAAAATTTTGCCGACTCAAGGCCTTAAGCGGCTGTTCCTGCCGGGCGCAAACCGCACGGGTTTTTTCTTAAAGCGTTGATTAACCATGTTTTTCTCTCTTGGCACGGCGGCTGCAAAGCTGATCCCGCAATCCACGCGCCTTGGGAGAGGCGGCAAGGATCGCGAGATCGCCGACGGCGCCTCGGGAGGGCAACGCTGGCGAAGCTGGGGAGCAGCGAATGGAGAATGCATCTCTCATCGGTCTGTCGCGCCAGATCGCGCTCCAGCGCGAACTGGACGTGGTCGCGAACAACATCGCGAACATCAACACGACCGGCTTCAAGGCCGAAGGCGTCATCTTTCAGGAACACCTGATGCCGCTCGCGAGCGCCGACCGCTTCAACGCGGGCGATCGCAGACTGTCCTTTGTGCAGGATCGCGCCACCTGGCATGACCTCAGCCAGGGCCCGGTGCAGCAGACCGGCAATCCGCTCGACATCGCGATCAACGGCGACGCCTATCTCGTGGTGCAGACGCCGCGCGGCGAGCGCTACACCCGCAACGGCGCGATGCAGATCAACGCGACCGGCGAACTCGTCACCAGCGAGGGCTATCGCGTTCTCGGCGACGGGGGTCCGATCACGCTGCAGAACGGCGACCGCGACGTGTCGATCAGCGCCGACGGCACGATCTCGGTCCGCGAAGGCAAGAACACCATCGACTCGCTGCGCGGCAAGCTCCGCCTCGTCAGCTTCGCCGCGCCGCAGCGCTTGCAGAAGGACGGCGCCAGCACGTTCATGGCGCCGGAGGGCCTTGCGCCGCAGCCGGCCGTCAATCCGCGCATCGCGCAAGGCGCAATCGAGAAATCCAACGTGCGCAGCGTCATCGAGATGACGCGCATGATCGAAGTCACCCGCAACTACACCCAGGTCGCCACCATCCTGCAGCAGCAGAGCGACATGCGCCGCTCGGCGATCGAGAAGCTCGCCGAAGTCCCGGCGTAAAGGCGAGAGAGGAAACAGTCATGCGAGCCCTTCACACCGCCGCCACCGGCATGATGGCACAGGAGCTCAACGTTCAGGTGATCTCCAACAACATCGCCAACATGCGCACGACCGGCTACAAGCGCCAGCGCGCCGAATTCCAGGACCTGCTCTACGAGCACGTACGCCGCGTCGGCACGCAGACCTCGGATCAGGGCAATATCCTGCCGGCCGGCATCGAACTCGGCGCCGGCGTGAAGACCGTCGGCACACCGCGCCTGATGACGCAGGGCTCGCTGGTGCAGACCGGCAAGGACTTCGACGTCGCAATCCGCGGCGAAGGGTTCTTCCAGATCACGATGCCGGACGGCCGCACCGCTTACACCCGCGACGGCTCGTTCGAGCTCGATGCTCAAGGGCGCATCGTCACCGCGCAGGGCAACGTCCTCAATCCCGGCCTGACCATTCCGCAGAACTCGACCGGCGTGACCATCAACGCGCAGGGACAGGTGTCGGCGACGCT
>JAXDNZ010000139.1:0-4326 GCA_034669185.1 Hyphomicrobiales bacterium | reverse complement strand
TCGCGATCACGGCTGTGGGATTCGGCGTGTTGTGGGCATTCCCCGGTATTGCGGATCTGCGCTTCGAGCCGATGCCCGTTGCGCTCTACGTGGCGGTTGGCTTCGCGCTCGCCGCAGCGCTGCTCGTCTCAGGCCTTCTTTATGGACCGGACGCCGCACCCGGGCGCATCGACGAGGTTTCCTCCGGCGCGCTCGCCGCCTATCTGTTCGCTGCGCTCGTCCTGGTGATTGCGCGACAGCACGACACGCTTGCGCTCACCGCATTCACGCTGCTTACGGTCGTGACCGTCGCAATCGCGTGGCGCACCGAGGCCGCCGCCGGCGCGATCCCGTTGGCCGGTATCTTTGCCGCGCTCGTGATCGCGCATTGGGCGGTTGAGGTCGACTGGCGCACGCTGGTCGCGCCCGGCGGCGCGACGTCCTCCGCCATTCCGGATCCCGGACGCGCGTTCTACGGCGCGCATCTCGCGCTCGGCTTCGCCTTCGCGGCTCTGTTCGCCGCCGCGGGCTTTCTCGCGCAAGGCCGCTCGTCACGCCCCGAGCCGCCGCTCGCCTGGGCCGCCACCGCCGTGCTCGTGCCGCTCGCGATCATCGTGGCGCTCTATTATCGCATCTACGGTTTCGAGCGCTCGATCCCGTTCGCCGGGATCGCGCTGCTCGTCGCCGCGCTGTTCGCGGTCGCAACCGACCTCCTGATGAAGCGGGAGCCGCGCCCCGGCATCGCTTCAGCATCCGCGATCTTCGCGACCGGCGCGGTCGCGGCGCTCGCCATTGCGCTGACGCTGGCGCTGGAGAAGGGCTGGCTCACCGTCGCGCTCGCCCTGATGGTGCCGGGCACGGCTTATGTCGCCGAGAAGCGTCCGCTGCCGTGGCTGCGCTGGCTCTGCGCCGTGCTGGTCGCCTGCGTGATGCTGCGCATCGGCCGCGCGCCGCTGATCGTGGGAGATGTCGGCGAGACGCCGATCTTCAACTGGCTCCTTTACGGCTACGGCGTGCCCGCACTCGCCTTCTGGCTCGCGGGCTGGCTGTTGCGCCGGCGCGCCGACGATGTGCCGGCGCGCATGACCGACGCCGCCGCGATCCTGTTCACGGTACTGACCGCGTTCCTGCAGATCCGCCACTACGTCAACGGCGGCGACGTCTATTACAACTCCGCGGACCTCACCGAGGTCGCGTTGCAGGTGTGCGTCGGCCTGGCGCTTGCGATCGGCCTGGAACGCATCCGCTTGCGCACCGGAAGCATCGTTCACGACGTCGCGGCGCAAATGCTCGCGGCCTTCTCGCTCGCCGGCATCGTGCTCGGGCTTGCCCTGATCGAGAACCCATGGTGGACCGGCGCCGATGTCGGCGGGCTGTTCTGGAACCTGATCCTGCTCGGCTACGCGCTGCCGGCGATCCTCGTCGCGGCGCTCGGCCTGATGACGCGTCCGACGCGGCCGCAACTGTACCGCACGGTCGCGGCCGTGACCGCGGTCGGGCTTGCGATGCTCTACCTCTCGCTCGAAGTCTCGCGCTTCTACCACGGACCGGTGCTGAGCGAGGGCAGCGTCGGCGATGCCGAGCAATACACTTACTCCGCCGTGTGGCTCGCCTTTGGTGTGGTGCTGCTCGCCATCGGGATATTCCTGCGCTCGCAGCCGGTGCGCCTGTGCTCCGCAGCCGTGGTGATGATCACCATCGGCAAGGTGTTCCTGCTCGACATGGCGGGCCTGACCGGGGTGTGGCGCGCCTTCTCGCTCATCGGGCTTGGCCTCGTACTGGTCGGCATCGGCCGCGTCTACCAGTTGCTGCTGTTTGCCAAGAAGCCGCCGCCGGCGCCGGAAAGCGCGACACCGGCGTAGGGCAGGCATCGTCTTCTTTGCCGATGCCCACGCGTTGTCGACTCAATATGCACGGCATTTAACGGGTGGGCGGCGCCCGTTCCCAAACCTCGGACGCAAACCGCGCCGCGAGAACGGGAGCGGCTGCCTGAAAATCGAAGATGCGACATGCAGGCCACGCCGAATGCAATCGACGGCATTTCATTGTACGCTCGCTCAGGGGCCAGTCTCCAAACCGGCAGGTTCATATGTCTCACGTCACCTACAAGATCGTTCAACACGACGGCGGCTGGGCCTACACGGTCGATGGCGTGTTCTCGGAAGCCTATCCGACCCACGAGGGCGCGCTCGCGGCCGCAAAGGCCGCCGCCGCCGAGCAACGCGTACCCGGACACACCGAGACCATCGAGTGGGAAGACGCAAACGGCAAATGGCACACCGAGACCGCGTCGGGAAGCGATCGGCCCGAGACCGAGGTGAAAGACAGCAGCTAGAGCTTCACGCGAACCGCTCGCGCGCCCGGGCGCGCGCTTTCTCTGCCTCGATCCCGCGATCCCGTGCCGGCGCGTGGGTGTGCAGCGAGGTGAGCAATTTCCGTGCGGCCTGCGCGACCTCCTCGACGGCAAGCTCGAAGGCCTCGGCGTTCGACTGCGATGGCTTGTTGAAGCCGGAGAGCTTGCGCACGAACTGGAGCGCCGACGCCTGGATCTCATCGTCCGTCGCGGGCGGCTCGAAATTGAACAGCGTCTTGATATTGCGGCACATCACGGCCTCCTCTCTCGACTCGCATTCATACAAAGCGCGATCGGACCATGAACCAGCGGCTCTAGTTTTCCAGCCTGATGTTGGCCTGCCGCACGATCGCGCCGAACTTTTCGGCTTCGGCAGTCACGAACGCGCGATAATCCGGCGCGCTCATCAGGCGCGGCACGATGCCCTGCACCTCGAGCGTCTCGGCGATCTTCTTGTCACGCAGGCCCGCGACGATCACGGCGTTGAGGCGCGTGACGATCGGTTCCGCCGTTCCGGCCGTTACGAACAGACCGAACCAGTTGAGCAGCTCATAGTCCTTCAGCTCCGGCCCGGCCTCGGCGAGCGCCGGCACATCGGGAAGCTGCGGCATGCGCTCGCGCGAGGTTACCGCGACGGCGCGGATGCGCCCGTCCTGCATCAGTGGCAGCGCCGCGGCGAGACTCGAGAAGCTCATCGTGACCGCGCCGGTGGCAACGTCCGTGACCGCGGGCGCCGAGCCGCGATAGGGCACATGCAGGACATCGGTGCCGGCCATGTGATTCATCAGTTCGCCGGCGAGCTGCTGCGGATTGCCCACACCGGAGGAGGAAAACGAGAGCTTGCCGCGGTTCTGTCGCGCGTAGGCGATCAACTCGGCAGCGCTGCGCACCGGCGTTTGCGCCGCGACGACGATCACGCATGGCACGATGCCGACGAGCGCGACAGGCGCAAGCTCGCGCAGTGGATCGTAGGTCATCTTGTCCTTGTGCAGGTGCTGATTGATCGCGACTTCGCCGGAGGCCGCCATCAGCAACGTGAGTCCGTCGGGCGCGGCTTTCGCGACCGCATTCGCCGCGACCATGCCGGCTGCGCCGGTGCGGTTCTCGACGATCACCGCCTGGCCCAGCGCCTGCCGCATCGGCTCGCCGAGCAGGCGCGCGACGATGTCGACGCCGCCACCCGCCGGATAGCCGACCAGAATGCGGATCGGCCGGTCCGGCCAGGTCTGCGCACGCGTCGCGTGCGCCGTCGCAACGAGCGCAAGACCGGATGCCGCGAATCGACGTCGTGTAATCATCAACTTCTCCTGACCGCGCGCTGCGCCTACCAATCGCACGACGACTTTGTATAGTGCGCCAGCCTCGCGCGCGCACGACAAGACGCTGCCGAGCGCCTCGGAGAAAAACGCCATGCCGTCATTCAGGATTGCGACCGCCCTCGGCGGCGGATTCGTGTTCGTGTCCTTCGGCGCACCGGCAGCCGAATACCCTACACCGAAACAAGCCGAATGACTCGTACGTGACGTCAAGTTCCAAACCGGAGAGGTGATCCCCGAGCTCCGCATTCCACTACGCCACCGTCGGCGAGCCGACCGGACAACTGGTGCTCGTCCTGAACGGAACCACCGGGCCGGATTGTAGTCGCGCGAGGAATCCCACGCGTAGACGTAGTCGTTGGCGTCCGCATTGAACGGGGCGTGCTGGTGATCAACGCAGCCGACGACGAGCGCAATCCGCCGGAGACCGGCGTGACCGAGCGCGCGCTCAAGCGCGTCAAGAACGCGCAGCTCCTGCTGATCCCGGCAAGCGAAGAGACGCGCGGCCACGGCACCACGGCGTTCGCCAGGTTCTACAAGACGCAGCTGCAGGAGTTTCTGCGGAAGGCGCGCAGCGCGCGATGTAGCGCGGGCTCGGCGGGCGCCGCTAATTCACCTTGATGTTCAGCTCGCGGATCAGCCGCGCATATTTGTCCGAGTCCGCGCGCGCCGACCGCA
>JAXDNZ010000138.1:0-2505 GCA_034669185.1 Hyphomicrobiales bacterium | reverse complement strand
CTCGTTCTTCCTGCGGCCGATCTCGCACAGCGTGCGCCTGTTCGCGAACATGCTCGCCGGCCACATCGCGCTGAAGGTGTTCGCGGGCTTCATCACGCTGCTCGCCGGCCTCGGCGTCCTCGGCACGGTCGGCGCCGTCCTTCCGCTCGGGATGGTGATCGCCCTGACGGCGCTGGAGCTGCTGGTCGCGTTCCTGCAAGCCTACGTGTTCACCATCCTCACCTGCATCTATCTCAACGATGCGATCCACCCGGGCCACTGACGGCCCTTAAACTTTCCAATCCCGAAAAGGAGCTCTCGACATGGACCCTCTGGCCGCGAAATACATCGGTGCCGGCATCGCCTGCATCGGCATGGGCGGCGCCGGCGTCGGCGTCGGCATGATCTTCGGCCACTACCTCGCGGCCGCGCTGCGCAATCCGTCCGCCGCGCAGGGGCAATTCGGCAACCTGATTTTCGGCTTCGCGGTGACCGAAGCGCTCGGCATCTTCTCGCTGCTGATCGCGCTGCTGCTTCTGTTCGCGCTCTAAGCTGACGGCGCGGCAATCCCTTGCCGGGCGGCGCGCCGCCCGGACGATGCTCTAAGCTCACCAGGATGTGGAGCCGGCGTTGGCCACGAACACTGCGACGCATACCGAGGCGCCGGGCGGACACAAGCCCGGCTTTCCGCCGTTCCAGAAGGATACGTTCGCCTCGCAGCTCGTCTGGCTCGTGATCGCGTTCGTCGCGCTCTATCTGTTGATCTCGCGCATCGCGGTGCCGCGCATCGGCGGCATCTTCGAGCAACGCACCGCCCGCATCGAGGGCGATCTTGCGGCGGCGCAGCGGCTCAAGGGCGAGTCCGAGACGGCGCTCGCGACTTACGAGAAGTCGCTCGCCGACGCCCGCAACAACGCGCAGGCGATCGCCGGCGAGACGCGCGACAAGCTCAACGCGCAGGCCGAGGAGCGCCGCAAGGCGCTTGAAGCCGAGCTCAACGTCAAGCTCGCCGACGCCGAGAAGCAGATCGCCAAGACCAAGTCGGACGCCATGACCAACGTGCGCGGCATCGCCGTCGAGGCGGCAAGCGCGATCGTGGAGCGGCTGATCGGCACGGCGCCGGCCTCGCCTGCGGTCACGGCCGCGGTCGACGACGCGCTGAAGCGGTAGGAAGGATGCCCGTGTTTTTCACAGAACCCGAATTCTGGGTCGCGGTCGGCTTCTTCATCTTCGTCGGCGTGCTGATCTATGTCGGCGTGCCGACGATGATCACCCGCTCGCTCGATGACCGCGCCAAGCGGATCAAGGCCGAGCTCGACGAGGCACGCCGGCTGAAGGAAGAAGCCCAAGGGCTCCTCGCCGAATATCAGCGCAAGCAGCACGACGCCGAGAGCGAGGCGCAGGCGATCATCGCCGGCGCCAAGGCCGAGGCCGAGCGGATGGCGGCCGAAGCCAAGACCAAGATGGAAGAGTTCATCGTCCGCCGCACCAAGATGGCGGAGACCAAGATCGCGCAGGCCGAGGCGCAAGCCGTCGCCGACGTGCGCGCCGCGGCCGCCGAAGCCGCCGTCACGGCGGCCGAAACGATCCTGACGCAGTCGGTCAAGGGCAAGGTCGCCGACGACCTGCTCGCGCAGGGCATCAGCGACGTCAAGGCGAAGCTGAACTAGGGCGCGTACTCATAAACGCGCAGGAATGTCGGCTTTCGGGAGTAAAGCGGACGCGGCCTGAGAATGCCGCTAGGTCTCCCTTTGACCCTGAGCTGACTTTCCGTGATCGTGCAACAGTGGCACGGCCGTTCGCGGATACGAGGGCCCCTTCAACCCTCGAGGCGTGATGGCAGGCACGACAGCGCTTGCTCTATCGACGGGGGGCTGTCCTAGTTTGACTTTCGACCCCCCAGCAGGCCGGTCGCATTCAGGCCGACCGCCGTCATGACTGCCCCGACAACCATGACTAGCCCGGCCGACAGATAGGGCAGCTTCGTCGCCGCGCGATCAAACCAAGGCCATTGTGCGCTCGCTCGACGTGCGCCCCACGAGGCAGCGACGCCGATGCCGACAAGCGTGGCGGCGAGTCCGACGCTGAAGGCGGCGACCATCAACACCCCGAGCGTGAACTGGCGGAGCTGAATGCACACCAACAGGACCGCAATCGCCGACGGACACGGCAGCAACCCGCCAGTAAAGCCGAACCAGATAATATCGCCCGTCCGCGCGCTCGGAACCGGATGATGATGCTCGTGCGGATGACCGTGCTCGTGATCATGACCATGGCTGTGGTCATGATCGTGCGCGTGGCGACGCCGAAGGCCCCACAGCATTCGAGCGGCGAGCCCTATGACCAAGATACCGGATAACAGCGTCAGCCACGGCTCCGCTTGCTCAACGATCAAAGCGTTGCCGAGCATCAGGCCCAAGATCGCCAACACCCAAACAACGATGGTGTGACCCACAGCGGCGGACAATCCAAGCATTGCCGCCTGTGAGGCGGTTCCCCGGATGCTGATGATGTACGCCGCCATGA
>JAXDNZ010000137.1:0-18393 GCA_034669185.1 Hyphomicrobiales bacterium | reverse complement strand
TGGCGCCGTCGAAGCTCTTCACCTTGCCGCCAAAGACCGGGCTTTCCTTGATCGTCGCATTGAGCATGCCCGGGAGCTTGAGATCCGCTCCGTAGACTTGGGTGCCGGTCACCTTGTCGACGGTGTTGAACCGCTTGAGCGGCTTGCCGGCGATCTTCCAGTCCTTCGGGTCCTTCAACGCGGGCTTTTCCGGTACCGGGAGCTTGGAGGCAGCGTCCGCCACCTTGCCGAAAGTGGTGGTCCGGTTCGATGCCTTGTGCGTCAGCACGCCTTTGTCCGCCGTCACTTCGCCGGCGGGCACTTTCCACTCGTTCGCGGCGGCCTGGATCAGCATCATTCGCGCTGAGGCGCCGCCCTGACGGACGTATTCGTGCGACTCGCGGATGCCGCGGCTTCCGCCGGTCGAGAACGAGCCCCAGGCGCGCTTGCGCTTGACGCTCTCGCCGGGTGTCGGATGTTCGATCGTGACCTTCGACCAGTCGGCTTCGAGCTCTTCGGCAACGAGCTGGGCGAGGCCGGTGACGGTGCCTTGACCCATCTCATGGCGGACCACGCGCACGACGATGCTGTCGTCGGGCTTGACCACGACCCAGACGCCGAGCTCCGGCGCGGCGGTCTGTGCGCCTGCCTCATTCGGGCCGAACGGGAGATCGATGCCGAGCGCAAGTCCGCCGCCTGCGGCGGCGCTGCCCACGATGAAGGAGCGGCGATTCATCTTCGGAACGTAATTCATGTGCCCCTCCTTACGCGTTTGCTGCGGCGTGAATCGCTTCGCGAACCTGTTGGAAGGTCCCGCAGCGGCAAATATTGGTGATCGCGTCGTCGATGTCCTTGTCGGTCGGCTTCGGCTTCTCGGCGAGCAGCGCCGAGACCGCCATGATCATTCCGCACTGGCAGTAGCCGCATTGCGGCACATCGTTGGCGACCCAGGCCTGCTGCACCTTGGTGAGCTGGCCGTTCTGTGCGAGGCCTTCGATCGTGGTGATCTTCTTGCCGGTCGCATCGCCGACCTGCATCGAGCAGGAGCGGACCGCTTGTCCGTCGATGTGAACCGTGCAGGCGCCGCACTGCGCGATGCCGCATCCGTATTTCGTGCCGGTGAGGCCGACCTGTTCGCGGATCACCCACAGCAAGGGTGTGGTCGGGTCGACGTCGATGTTATGCGATTGTCCATTGATGGTCAGAGCAACCATGAATTACCTCCCCGCCCACTCGTCAGTGAGCTTTCATCGCCAACTTGCGCGCGACGTCTGTTTTGCTGGCGTCATTTTTTGCAAGCGCGCGTCAGCCGGAGCGTAGCCGCTCCGACGCAAGTTTGACATCGCAATTCCGTGAGCGGGCGCGCATGTCACAGGCGACCAAATAATTGCGGACTTAATAGGTCTACAAACGCTGGCGGTACGATGTTTGGCTCGACCGATCCGGCGTGGATATGGTCCCCTCCCTCCTCGTGTGACAAACAAGTTTCCGACGACCGGCACGTCAGGGCTAGGCTGGGTACTCATAAACGCCTGCCCCTGATCGACGTCCGCTTCTCCCCAACGGCGGCGCAAAAGCGGACATGGCCTGACTTCGCCTGTCGGCCAGATTCAGACGTTTCGACCTCACCGAGGGATCACAATCGGTTAGACGGCTCGCCAGGGCGTGAGCCGTGGAATCCAGCGCGGGACGTTGGCACGGAAGTCTTCGTACTGGGCGCCAAAGCTCTCAGCCAGCACCGGCTCCTCGTAGGCCAGGACAAAGGCGTGGAACACGAGCCACATGAGCCCGCCGTAAATCAAGAGACGCCAGTCGCCGAACAGGATCCCCTGGCCCAGGATGACCGCGATGACGGCGACGTACATGGGATTGCGCACGTAGCGATAGAGCCCTGTCACCACCAGGTTCTGCGGCGGTGCGATCGGCGCCGGCGTGCCGAGCCCCTGCAGCGCAAAGCGCGCAAATGAGTCGATGAGCCCGGGCAGACCGGCGGCGATCAACAGCATGCCGACCGCGCGCGTCGCCTGCACGCCGAAGAACGGCGGCTGAAACTCCCAATGCGTGATCGACCACGGAATTAGTCCCGCCAGGACGCTCGGCGCAACCACAAAGAAGAGGGCAGAGCCCAATACCGCGATGGCTTTTCGCACAGCACCTCCGCGCAATGTTAATGCAGTCATGTCCGGTCAGCGCCGGTTGGATCGCGACGGCCTTGCGAAAGCGTCTCGACCAGGCCCACCGTCCAGCACATCGGGCATCCGCGTAACGCAACGAGGGCGGCAACGCCCGCGCCCAAGGATAGCCAAGGGTGCGCGGTCTGGTGGATGATGGCCCAAGCGAGTAGCGCCGCCGCAGCTGCGCCGCGCGTCAGGTGTGCGCCCAGGAAAGCGCTCCCGAACATGCCGACCCCACGAAAGTAATTCATGCGCTCTCTCGTCCGCTGTCCTTTGTGCCGAGCAGGTATTCGCGCACCAGTGTGCGGGCGCGGCGCAGGCGGCTTTTGGCCGCTTCGCGCGTCACGCCGAGCCGACCGGCGATTTCCCCAATCGTCAGATCTTCGAGATCTCGCAGCAGCAGCACTTCGCGATGGGACGGCGAAAGCGACTCGATCGCGTTGACCAGGTCCATGCGTAACTCGTCCGGCGGGACCTTCGCGAGCTCGCGTGACGCTTCCAGGCTGGCGAGCTCCTCGACTCCGCGCATCAGCATCAGCGCCGGCAGCATGCAAAGGCGTGCGATGACGGTTAGCAGCCAGCCGGCGAGTGCGGCTGGACTGCGGATCGTGCCGACGCGCCGGTACACGACGATGAGTACTTCTTGCACCACATCTTCGATGACCGAGGTGCGGTGGCAAAGGCGCTGGGCGTAGCGTCGAATGTTCGGCTGCAGCGCCACCAACAGCTGTGTGAGCGCGTGGCGATCGCCCGACTGTGCCGCCAGCAAAAGGTCGCCTGATACGCGCGCCAAGGCGGTCACCCCTTCAGTGGCTCCCGCCCGGCGACAGAGCAAGCAGGACAATAGCCGAACACGCCAGTGACCAGCGTCACCACTCCTGCACCGCTGAGCAGTAGCCCGAGCGGCGAAGCGTGCAGCGCAACCACGCCGCAGATGAGCATCAAGCCCCCGCCGATCAGCCTGGCGGCGCGCTCCCACCCGCCAACGTTCTTCCTATACCACATGGCTCTCCCCTCGGTTCGAGACGCGCCGCCGTGGCGCGTTCACGTAAGACAAGAGGGCGCAAAACCGGCGCCGGGGTCGCCGCGCAAAAAAATAATTTTGAGGGGGTGGCAGCTTCATTAGGCTGGGCGTCGCCCGCGCCGAAGCGGTGATCAAATAGCTATTTGCTGCAGTGCATTAGTCGCCAATGGCCCAGAGGCGAAGTGCCGCGACGTCCGCTTTTGCGCTGCTGTTCCGGGAGAAGCGGACATCGATCAGGGCGGCGATGTTATGAGTACACAGTCTAGTTCACGCCCTTGTGGCGCCGCGCCGCCTCGTCGACGAGCTGGAGATTGTTGGCGATCGTCGGATTTTCCGGATCGCGACGCTGGGCCTCGCGGAATTTGGCGCGTGCGGTGCGCAGTTCGCCGCGCAGCAGGTACGAATAGCCGACATTGTTGAGCACCTCGGGCTTTGGCCCGAGGATCGCGAGCGCCTCCTTGTAGGCACGGTCGGCGAGTTCGAAGCGCCGCAGCCGGTCGTAGGACGCTGCAAGGCCAAGCCAGGCCTCGCCGTCGCGCGCTGATTTTTCCACGGCGCGGCGGAAATGCTTCTCGGCCAGCCCGTAGTTCTGCTCGCGATAATGCCGCTTGCCGAGATTGAGATCGTCGTAGGGGTCGCCGCCCTGGAGCGTGTCGGCAACGTCTGGATTGGGCGCGAACGGGGTCACTGTCGTGCCGGTCACGTCGGCCACGGGTGCATCCTGGCCCGGTGTCAGCGAGGCATTCTTGCTCGTGATGTCGCAACCGGCGAGGACCAGGAGGCAGGCGGACGCAATGAGGACGCGCGCGATGATACGCATGATGATCCACATCGCCGGCGCACGGCCGGCGCGACACACGATGACTTGGGCAGACGGCCCCGCCTGAAACGTAGGATGCGGCGGGTTAACGGATCGTCGTGGTGGGACCTTGAGCGAGCGGCCTGCGCGACGGCAGGCTTAATAATTTCCTACCTTGAAGCGCACATAAACCGGCAACATGATCACGATGATCACGACCGGAAACACGCAGAGCGTCAGCGGGACCGAGAGTTTGGCAGGGAGGCTGTAGGCTTTCTCCTCCGCGCGCGAGAGCCGCTTGTGGCGCATGTCGTCGGAATAGACGCGCAGCGCCTCGGTGAGCGACGAGCCGAGTTTTTCGGATTGCTGCAACAGTGTCGCGAACGAGCGCGCCTCTTCGAGGCCGAGCCGGTCGGCAAGATGTTCCAGCGTCTCGCTCAAGGTACGCCCGGCGCGCAATTCAAGCGTTGCCATGTGGATGTTGGCGGAGAGCGAGCGATAGCTATCCGCGAGCTCGCGCCCGACGCGGTCGAGCGCCGCCTCCATGCTCAGGCCGGCGTCCGCGCAAACGACCAGCAAATCCATGAAATCCGGGAAGCCGACGCGGTGCTCCACCTGGCGGCCCGCGATGCGGCGGCTGAGATAAACCGTCGGCCCGAAGTAGCCGAACAGGCCCGCGACCCATACCACCGGCCACAGCATGCTGCTCTCCGGGCGGAGCACCAGCGGTACCAGCAGGAACGCCGCGAGCGCGAACGCGAGCGCGGTGGCGACGCGCGCGAGAAAGAAAAAGGCAGGCGCGCGCGAGTCGAGGAAGCCAGCCTGGATCAGCTTGCGCCGCAGCTCCTTGGTCTCGCCGGTGTTTTCGCCCGAATAGTGCTTGGTGGTGTAGTCGAGCAGGCGCTGCGTCGCGATCCGGCTCGCATAGCGCAGCGAACGCGGATCGTCGGCAGCGGCAGCAGACAGGCCGGAGCCGATGCCGGCGGCGCGGCGCTTCACGGCGACGCGCACCTGCACCACCGCCATCAGGCCGAAGGCCAGGATCGCGGCGGAAAGAAATACGAACAGGCTGACCATCATGGTCGAGTTGTCGCCGGAGAAGAGCGCGAACTGGCCCATGGCTCAGATCCGGAAATTGCACATGCGGTACATCAGGATGTTTCCGCCGAGCATCCAGCAGCCCGCGACTGCCAGGCCCATCTTGGTGAGCGACTCGTTGATGACGCTGGCGTAGAAATCCGGCGCGACGACATTGAGCAGGAAGAAAATCGCGACCGGCAGGCCGGACAGGAACAGGGCCGAGAATTTTCCCTCGGCGGCGAGCGCCTTGATCTTGCGCCGCATCTTGAAGCGCTGCCGGATCACGCCGGAAAGGTTTTCGAGAATCTCGCTGAGATTGCCGCCGGTCGAGCCCTGGATCGCGACCGCGGTCACGAACAGCGGCAGGTCCTCCTGGCCGACGCGGAAATAGAGATTGCGCATCGCGGTCTCGACATCGGCGCCGTAGGTGATCTCGTCGGCCGCGATACCGAATTCGGTGCCGATCGGATCGGGCATCTCCTGCGCGACGAGGCCTACCGCGACCGGCACCGGGTGGCCCGCGCGCAAGCTGCGCACGATGATGTCCATCGCGTCGGGGAATTGTGCCGCAAACCGCCGGTGGCGGAAACGGCGCTTCACGCGCAGCACGACGAACGGGATGAGGATCGCGAAGACGACCGCACCGGCCGCTGCCTCCAGCATGCTCTCGCGGAAATGCATCACGCCGATGAACGCCAGGCCGCCGGCGAAGAACGCGATCGCCGCGAGCCCCCACACGCCGATGCGCAGACCGGACTCGAGCAGCATGCGGTTGAACCACCCCATGCCGAAGCGGAACAGGCCTTCACCGGTGAGCCCGCGCTCGCGCCTGAGCTGGATCAGGATCGCCTCGCGATCCGGCTTGTCCTTGGAGAGTTTCAGTCGCCGGTTGACGCGGCTGCGGTAGGAGGCGGTCGAGAAACAGAACAGGTAGACGGCTTCCGCCACGAGCACGACCGCGATCCCGATGCAGATCGCGATCCACGTGCTGGTGTCGAGCTCGAAGATGTTCATAGCGGCTTCGAGGGATCGAAATAGGCGCCCGGGATCGTGATGCCGCGCGCCGCCAATTCGGCAAGGAAGCGCGGCCGCACCCCGGTCGCCTGGAAATGGCCTTCGACCGTGCCGTCCGCGGCCGTGCCGGTGCGTACGTATTTGTAGATTTCCTGCATCTGCAGGATGTCGCCTTCCAGACCGGTGATCTCGGCGATCGAGGTGACCTTGCGCTTGCCGTCGGAGAGGCGCTGAAGCTGCACGATGACGCGGATCGCGGCCGCGATCTGCCCGCGCACGGACGCGATCGTCATCGGCATGCCCGCCATGCCGATCATCTGCTCGAGACGCGAGATCGCGTCGCGCGGCGTATTGGCGTGGATGGTCGCCATCGAGCCTTCGTGGCCGGTGTTCATCGCCTGCAGCATGTCGAAGGCCTCCTCGCCGCGGCACTCGCCGAGGATGATGCGGTCGGGACGCATGCGCAGCGCGTTCTTCACCAGCTCGCGCTGGCGGATTTCGCCTTTGCCTTCGACGTTCGGCGGGCGCGTTTCCATGCGTCCGACATGCGGCTGCTGCAGCTGCAACTCGGCGGCGTCCTCGATCGTGACGAGTCGCTCCTTGTCGGAGATGAAGGCCGACAATGCGTTCAGCATGGTCGTTTTGCCCGAGCCGGTGCCGCCCGAGATGATCGAGGTGATGCGCGCATTGACCGCCGCCGCCAGCACCTCTCCCATCGCGGGACGCAGTGCGCCGACGTCGATCAGCTTTTTCAGATTGTACGGCTTCTTGGAGAACTTGCGGATCGAGACCAGCGGCCCGTCGACCGCGATCGGCCGCACCGCAATGTTGATGCGGGAACCATCGAGCAGGCGCGCGTCGCACAGCGGCTGGGTCTCGTCGACGCGCCGGCCGACCGCCGAGACGATCTTGTTGACGATGCGGATGAGATGCGCTTCGTCCTTGAAGCGCACCGGCGTCGGCTCGAGCATGCCGGCACGCTCGACATAGACGCATTCGTGACCGTTGATCAGGATGTCGTTGATGGTCGGGTCCTTGAGCAGCGGCTCGATCGGTCCGAGCCCGGTCATTTCGTCGATGATCTCGTCGACGAAATTGTCCAGCTCCTGCGCATTGAGCGCGATGCGCTCGGCGAGAACATATTGCGCGACGAATCCCGCGATCTGCCGGCGCACCTCGCCTTCGGATACCTTCTCGATCGCCGCGAGATTGATGTCCTCGATCAGCTTGCGATGCAGCCGCACCTTCGCGTCGAGCAGCTTGTCGCGCAGCGGCGACGGTGCGGGCGCTGCTTCCGGCTCGGGCTTGGTCAGCTCCTGTACCAGTTGCAGGCTCGCAGGCTCGGCCGCGGGCGGGGCGGGTTCGGCGGCTGCAACGCGGCGCTGCGTGGTGAAACGGCCGAGCATGATCGGTTCCTCAGCGCGCGAAGGCGAGCTTGCCTTCGCCTCCTGCCGCGGCGCGTGCGCCGGCCTTCGCGCCCGGCGGCACGATCAGCTTCTTCAGTGCAACCGAGACGTTGTTGCCCGCCTTGACCTCGTCGAGCGGCACGCCGCGGTCGATGGCCTCGCTGACAAGGCGGAAATTGTTCGGCACCATCGCGGCGAGCGTATCGCCAAGCGCCTGCTCGATGTCGGCGCGGCGCAGGCCCGGGCCGAACATGCGCTGCTCGAAGCGGTTGACGATGACTTCCGGCTTCGGCCCGTCGGCGAGCCGTTCGCGGATGACGCTGACGAGATGACGCGCGTGCTTGAGCCCCGGCACCGTCATCTCGGTCACGAGGAACAACCGGTTCGAGCCGACCAGCACCGAGTCGGTCCAGGCGAACCAGGTGCGCGGCACGTCGATCACCACGTTGTCGAAATGCGCCGCCACGAGATCGAGCAGCCGCGTTACCACCTCGAAGTCGAAATTGCGCATTTCGGCCGGCCGGCTCGGCGCCGCGATCACCTTCAGGCCGGACGGATGCTCGGAGATCATCACTTCGAGCAGTTGCCGGTCGAGGCGATCGGGGCGCGGCTCGATCTCGTCGAGGTCGAGGCGCGGTTCGAGGTCGAGATAGTCGCAGCATGAGCCGTGCTGGAAATCGAGATCGACCAGGCAAGTCGAGGAGCGCTCGCCGCCGTTGCGCATCAGCAGCATCGCGGTCTCGACCGCGAGCGTGGTGAGTCCGACGCCGCCCGACGCCGCGAGGAACGTGAAGATGCGCGCTTCGTTCGGCGTGCTGCCGGTCTTCGTGCCTTGCGCCGCGCGCGCGCAGGCGCGCACGAGATCAAGCGGTGCGACCGGCTTCACCAGGAAGTCGGCAACGCGCATCTGCAGCAGCTGGCGCGCCAGCGTCACGTCGAATTGCGGAATCGCGACAATCACCGGCGGCGAGCCGCCGAGCCGTCCCGTCAGCGCTTGCAACGCCGATAGATCGGCCTCGCGCGTCGGATCGATATCGAGGATGACGACCGTCGCGCCGTTGGTATCGAGCTTGCGTTCCTGATCGGCGAGGCCGCCATTGACCACCGAGAGGTCGACCTTGGCGTCCATGCCGAAGGTCGTGCGCAAAAGGCGCTCGAAGTCCGCATCGCGGCTCTGCGCCGCGACGCGCGTCTTCGCGGGTTCCGGATTGGACCTTGCGAACATGTTTCGTCTTGCTTCGACTTACTTGGGCGCCGGCGCGAGGACGACCGGATCGTATTTCACCGACGAGGTGCTGGCGCTGGAGAGCGGCGTCGTCTTGCCGGTGCGATAGCGCTCCGCCGCGGCCTGCATGCGGTCGCCGTCGTAGGTGATGTTGCGGTTGCCGGCCACGACCGGCCACGGGTCGACCATGTGGGTGACGGCGTTGCTGGCCGCAGCGTCGCCGGCCGCGAAGCTCACCGAGTCGCGGCGGTCGAGATACATGTCGGTGCAGGCGCCGGTCAGCGCGGTCGCACCAAGCGCTGCCAGCAGTGCTGCACGCCCGAGAACTTCACTTCGCCGCATAATCGGCTCCCTTGCGCACGTCGAGGAGATGGCCTGTTTCCGCCGGCCGCCCGTCGGGATGGCCCTTGAGCCGCCGCACCATCGGCGCCGTAAGCTCGGCCTGACCGAGCAGGAAGAGGTCCGCGTCGTTGGCCGGGCGGGACGAATCGAGCGGTGTGCGCAGCACGTCGCCCGGCCGCGCCGGACGAACGAGACGCGGCGTCACGATGATGACGAGGTCGGTTTCTTTCTTCTGGTAGGCCGCACTGCGCGCGAGCGCGCCGAGGATCGGCACGTCGGCGAGCCAGGGAAGCTGGCTCTGGTCGACCGAGTTGCTGCTCTGCAGGAGGCCGGCGATCGCGAAACTCTGTCCGTCACGCAGCTCGACCGTGGTGTTCGCACGCCGCACGATGAGCGACGGGATGGTGATGCCGCCGACCGTGATGACGGTGGTCGGGTCGATCTGGCTGACTTCGGGCTCGATCTTCAGGTTGATCAGGCCGTCGCCGAGGACGGTCGGCGTGAACGCGAGGCCGACGCCGTACTTCTTGAACTCGATCGAGATCGTGCCGAATGACGAGCCGACGGGGATCGGAAACTCGCCGCCGGCAAGGAAGCTCGCGGTGTCGCCCGAGAGGGCGATCAGGTTTGGCTCGGCGAGGCGGCGCACGATGCCGCGCTCCTCCAGCGCCTTCACCAGTACGTCGGCCTGCACGCCGTTTCCGAGCATGCTGCCGAGGATGCTGCCGAACGGCGTCGCACCCGAGGCGAGGCCGGGCAGACCGGTCGCCAGCGCGACGCCGTTGGTACCGGTGGCGGCCAGCTTCTGCTGCACGACCTGCCAGTTGACGCCAAGCTCGCGGCTTGCCGAGCGCGATGCCTCGATGAAGCGGACCTCCAGCATCACCTGCTGCGGCTGCGACACGCGCACCGAGTTGATGACATCCGTGCCGAACTGCTTGGCCATGGTGAGCGCCTTGTCCAGCGTGGCCCCATCCGGCGCGGTACCCGACAGCATGATCCGGCCGTTGACCGAGGAAACGCGGATGCGCGCGTGCGGGAAGCGCTGCGCAAGCTCGCTGCCGAGCCGCGACGTGTCGTAGGAGACCTCGATGTCGAACACGCCGACAAGTTTCTTGCCCTCGCCATAGACCGACACCCGCGTGGTGCCGATCTTCTTGCCGAGGATCGAGAGCGAGCGGTCGGTGAGCGGGATCGCGTCGGCGACCTCCGGATCGGCGACGATCACCTCGGCGAAACTACCCTCGGTACGGACGCTTTCCGATTTGCCGATCGAGATCTTCACGACCGCGGAATTGCGCGATGCGGTCAGTGCGATCTCGCGTGCGTTCGCGTCAAAAGTGCCGGACGCGAGCGGCGCCATCGCGAGTGCCAGCAGCACAGCTGCGCGCCGCACGCGCTTGGTCATCAACCCGTTCATCGCCGTCCCCCATGCCCCGTCATTATCTTCAAGGCTTTTCGGAAACCCGCGTGCCGTCGCGCCATTCGGCATCTTCGGCCGGCACGTTGTATTCCTGCTTTTGCGCCGCGCGCGTCACCGATACCTTGGCGAAGCGCTTGGCCTCCGGAGTGCGTTGCATCACCTCGGTTTGCGTCAGATCGCTTGTGGTGATGCGCCGCGTAGCATCGACGTGCAGCTCGCCGGCACGCCGCAACATCAGCGAGAGATTGCCGAGCGAAGACGCAAGCGCGACCTTCTGCGCGCCGGTCGTGTCGACCTCGATGGTCACCGCCTTCACGACGGTCGGGCGGTCGCTCGCATCGTCAGCCAGCTGGTCGACCGCAAGCACACGCGCGTTCTGCAGCACGACGTCGTTCATGCCGCTGGTGCGCTCCTGCTGACGCGTGAGCAGCACGTCGACATGATCGCCCGGCAGCACGAAGCCCGCGACGCCTTCGACATCGTTCACCCGCACCGTGACGGCGCGCATGCCGTCCTGGATCACGGCAGACAGCGTCGCCTTCTGTCCCGGCCCGGTGATCTTCGCTCGCAGGATCGGCTCATTGCGTTCGATCGACGCAAGGACGATGCGCTTGCCACCGGAGCTCAGTTCGGCAATCGAGCCGAACGTGCCGGCCGGGATCGCTTCCTCGGGCCAGGCGACTTCGCGCAGGGAGTCGGGCGAGATGTGTGTACCGAAGCGCAGCGGCCCGGTCGCGACCACGATCGTGCGCGTCGCCACCGGCTTTTCCTTCGGCGCGACCGTCCTGCGGCTCAGCTCGGCCTGATAGTTGAGCCAGGATTGCGCGACGAATACGGCGATCAAGCCGAACACGACCGCAATCGCGACCATCACGATGGTGTTTTTCCGCACGCCAGTCCCGCCGTTCTAATTGTTTTTGCGGAGGTGAAAGTGCGCGGTGAAGCTGAATCCTTCCTGAAGTTTCGGAGGTCACTCGATCTATGTTGAATCCGCTCTGAAGAGGCGTGCTTTATCCGTGCTTAAGCGCGTCGTCGCAATTGCTGACAAATACGGTGTGCTGAATCTTAATCCGATGGCCGCGCGTTCCTGAAAAATCGCGCGTGCCATGCGGTTGCGAGCCGCTGCGCTGCGTCGTCGGGCGCGACGGTGAACATGACCGCGACGCACGGGAGCGCATGCCGTCTCGCCCGTCCTTCGGTTAATCAATACATTTTTAGGACAATACCGTCGTACCGCGACAGCGATTGTCAAAGCCTGCGGCGCAACATTGCGTCACCTTAACACGGGGGCTTGTTGCATGTTGTTGTCCCGTCTTTTCGCGGAGGAGCGCGGCGGCGTCGTTCCGATGTTCGCGCTTGCGATCGTTCCGATCGTCGGGCTGGTCGGCGCCGCAGTCGACTACAGCCGCGGCAATGCGGCGCGCACCGCCATGCTCGCAGCGGTCGACGCGACCGCGCTGATGCTGTCGAAGGATGCCGCCACGATGACGCCGGGGGAAGTGACGGCCAAGGCCAACGCCTATTTCAGCTCCCAGTTCAACCGCCCCGAGGTGGCGAACGTTCAGCTCACCGCAGTGCTCACGAGCCCGCAGGCCGGGAGCTTCAACCTCACGCTGACCGCGACCGGCAATGTCCCGACCACGTTCACCAAGCTGCTCGGGCAGACCAAGCTCGATATCTCATCCACGGCAGACGTGAAGTGGGGCATCAAGAAGCTCGAGCTGGCGCTGGTGCTCGACAACACCGGATCGATGGCGCAGAGCGGCAAGCTCACGCAGCTCAAGTCCGCCGCACACAGTCTGCTCACCACGTTGCAGAACGCAGCGAAACAGCCCGGCGACGTCAAGGTGGCGATCATCCCGTTCGACACCACTGTGAAGCTCGGCACCGCCTACAAGGACGAGTTCTGGATCGATTACACGGTCAAGAACATCCAGAAAAACAACTGGACGGGTTGTGTGATTGATCGCGACCAGCCGAACGACGGCCTGGACACGACGCCCGTCTCCGGCAGCATCCATACCCTGTTCCCCGCCGCTCAGTGCGGGGCTCAGCTCACCTCGATGATCCCGCTGACCGACATCCTGGATCAGACCGGCTGGACCAGCCTGAACAGCAAGATCGACGCCATGCAGGCATCCGGCAACACCAACGTCACGATCGGGTTGGCGTGGGGCTGGCATGCGCTGACGCCGAATCTGCCGCTGACCGGTGCGTCCAATCCGGCCCCCGACAAGGACAAGGTCATCGTGCTGCTCACCGATGGCACCAACACGCAGAACCGCTGGTCGACAAGCGAGTCGCAGATCGATGCGCGCACCGCGCTCGCCTGCACCAACGTGAAGGCCGCGAATATCAAGATCTACACGGTGCGCGTGATCGACGGCAACGCGACGCTGCTGAGGAACTGCGCCAGCAAGCCGACCATGTACTACGACGTGAGCCAGGCGAGCCAGCTCAACGCGGTGTTCTCCTCGATCGCGCAGACCCTGGCGAACCTGCGGATCGCGAAGTAGATCGGCTGACAGCCGGTGGGGCGGGCGGATCGGAGCGTGCGCGCTTTCCTGCGCTACAGCGGCTTGCGCGCCACCACCAGATCCTGGCGGTTTCCGATGATGCCCTCCTCGATCGAGAGGATTTCGAAGTATTCGCCCCAGATCTTGGTGATGTAGCCGGGCTGATGAAACACGTTGCGGTAATAGGTGCTGCCCTTGGTGACGATATCGATGTCGGAATTCCGGCCGATATCCACGAAGCCGTCCGCGAACTCGGGCGAGAGCACGTATTCGAGCAGGCCGGCGTGGCCCGCCGACAAGCCCCCGAGAACCGAGAGCAACAGCAAGGCGCCGGGCTTTGCGATGCGATGAAGCTCGGCGAGCCATAGCTTCTCGTATTGCTGATTGAGGTGGGTGAAGACCGAGACGCCGTAGATCGCGCCGAACGAATCGTCCGCGAACGGGGTCGGAGGATCCGCCGATATTTCGGTGAAGCGCCCGGCGATATGCTCGCTGCACCAGCGCACATTGCCGGCGTCGATGTCGGCGCCGGACAGCTCTGCCCCGAACCGCGCGACAAACCGTGCCACCCGCCCGCACCCGCACCCCCAATCGAGAACCGGTCCGAGCTGCGCCAGCGGCCGGCCGGCGAACCGCCGCGCCACGGTATCGAGCGTGATTGCGGTCGAGTAGCCGCCGAGATTGAACACAGATCCCGAGGGCTGGTCGTCGACGCGCTGGCGGTGCTCGAGCGCAGGCGTCGCGACCTCGAAGAGCGGATAGTGATAATCCTGCAGCGGGTTGAACGCACGCTCCAGGCCGAGCGAGAAATGCAGCGCGTCGCCGGCGCCGCCGAGTGGCACGGTGCCCTTGAAGGTGCGGATCGACATTCGCGGCGGGATCGCCGATCGCCACTCGGCGCTTCCTTCCGACGTCGTGACGTCGACGGCGCGGCCGTTGACGGTGATGCGGCCGTCCTTGGCCTCGGGCGCCGGGATGTACCATCCGTCGATATCGAGCGCGCCATCCTTCTCATTCACGCGCAATGTCCACAATCCGTGGCGGAGCAGCCAGCGAATCACCCCGGCATGATATTCATTGGCGACGAGATGCGTGATGAAGCGGCCATGGGTGAGCGTCCTGCGCGCGCCGGCGGCACGCACCTCGATCGTGCGCAGCGTGCCGTCCTGCAACTCCGCCGGAAGAGTGAAATCGAACGCGCAACGCCCGCCCGGACACACGTCCGTCAGATCGCGCCGATACCCATCGGCGAGCGTGCTGCCGACCTTCCCGCCATCGACGATAAATTCGATCGTGACAGGCTTGTCCGACGTCGGCTCGAACGCCCATCCCTGGATGCGGCTTCCGCGTGTGTCGACGATGCCGACGACACGCCGGCGCTCAAGAAAACGCATATCCTGTCCCAGCCCTTGGGAGACTCATAACCGGGTCCCGTGCGGGTTTCAAATTGAACAGCGCTCGGTTGGTAATTCGGTCGTGAGGGTTAGCGGGCCATCTTCAGAAAATCGAAGTCGCAGCCTTCGTCCGCCTGCGTGACGTGGTTCTGAAACAACCACGAATAGCCGCGATCCGAGCCCTCGTGCGGCGGCGGCGGTGTGTAGGCGGCGGCGCGCTTCTTGAGCTCGGCATCGTCGACCAGCAATTCGATGCTCCGCTTCGGCACGTCGAGCCGGATGCGGTCGCCGGTCTTGACCAGGCCCAACGGTCCGCCGTCCGCGCTCTCCGGCGTGATGTGCAGCACGATGGTGCCGAATGCGGTGCCGCTCATGCGCGCGTCCGAGATGCGCACCATGTCCTTTACGCCCTGTTGCGCGAGCTTCTTCGGGATCGGGAGGTAGCCGGCCTCCGGCATGCCGGGGGCGCCCTTCGGCCCGGCATTGCGCAACACCAGGACGTCGTCCGCCCTCACATCGAGATTCATGTCGTCCATGCGCAGCGTCATGTCCTCGATGGTCTCGAACACCACCGCGCGGCCCTCATGCGTCATCAGCTTCGGCGTCGCGGCGGATTGCTTGATGACCGCGCCGCGCGGCGCGATGTTGCCGCGCAGCACGCACATCGCGCCCTGCGCGTTGATCGGATTCTGGCGCGACCGGATGACAGTCTGCCCTGGCACCTGCTCGGCGATCTTGACGTGATCGCGCAAGGTGCCGGCGACCGTCGGCGCGTCAAGGTCGAGGATGTCGGACAGCTCCTGCATCAGCCGCGGCACGCCGCCCGCATGATGGAAGTGCTCCATATAGTGATCGCCCGAAGGCTTCAGGTCGATCAGCACCGGCACCTGCTTCGACAGCGCATCGAACGCATCGAGATCGAGCGTGATACCGGCACGCCCCGCCATCGCGGCGAGGTGCACGATGCCGTTGGTCGAGCCGCCGATCGCCTGCAGCACGATCAGCGCGTTACGCAGGCTCCGCTCGGTGAACAGTTGGCGCGGCGTCGGCGAGCCGGCCTTCGCCATGGCGACCGCCTGCTTGCCGCTCGCCTCCGCGATGCGCACGCGCTCCGCATGCACCGCCGGCACGGCCGCCGCGTACGGCAGCGTGAAGCCGAGCGCCTCGACGACGCACGCCATCGTGCTCGCGGTGCCCATCACCATGCAGGTGCCGACCGAGGGCGCGAGCCGCCCGCTCACCACCTCGATCTCGGCCTCGTCCATCTTGCCGGCGCGATGCTGCGCCCACAGACGGCGGCAATCCGTGCAGGCGCCGAGCACCTCGCCCTTGTAATGGCCGACGACCATCGGGCCGGTAGGCACCACGATCGCTGGCTTGTCGGCGCTTACGGCGCCCATGACTTGCGCCGGCAGCGTCTTGTCGCAGCCGCCGATCACCACCACGGCATCCATCGGCTGCGCGCGCACCATCTCCTCGGTGTCGATCGACATCAGGTTGCGCAGGTACATCGAGGTGGGCGCCGAGAAGCTCTCGTGGATCGAGATGGTGGGGAATTCCATCGGCAGCCCGCCGGCGAGCATGACGCCGCGCTTCACCGCCTCGATCAGCTGCGGCACGTTGCCGTGGCAGGGGTTGAAGTCGGAATAGGTATCGGTGACGCCGATGATCGGCCGGTCGAGCGCGTCGTCGGAGAAGCCCTTGGCCTTGATGAAGGCCTTGCGCAGGAACAGCGAAAATCCGGGATCGCCGTAGGAGGTGAGACCTTTGCGGAGGCCGGAGGGCATGAGGATCATCCAGAGAGACGAGAAAGGCGTCCAGAGAGACGATAAAGGACAGTTAGACGATCGGTCATGATGAATCTACCGCCTCCAGCCCGTCTCGCTCGCGCTGGTAATTCGGCTCCATCGTCGCTATATGAACGGCTCACCAGTGCGCGCTTCGCTTGTTCCCGCGCGATCGCGGCCTTGAGCGGCCGAAGCGGGTTTACGCGCACCCCAACCTCGTCGTTCGTGAATCGAAAACGTCACGATCCCCCAACCCAGGGAAGGACACGGTTTGTCGCACAAGTTCACGGTCGGGCAGCTCGTCGAGCTTGCGCCGCGACTTCTTCGCGCCGCGCCAGGCGGCCGCTACGAAGTCCGCCAGCTCATGCCGCTGCTCGATAGCGATCCGAGCGATCCGATTTATCGCATCAAGAGCGTCGAAGAGAAGCACGAGCGCGTCGCAATGGAAAGCGACCTGAGCTTGTCGGCTCTGGCCGTCTGACCGCTCGATTTGATGCTGCGTCAAGGCCGGCGGCATTCGCGGTCGGCGCGCCGCACAGAACACGGAACACAGGAGTGAATTGACATGGCACTACGCTCGACCAAGGTCGCGAAGGACTCTGACCCGATCGAGGCCGCGCCGCTCGCGGTCGACCAGCGAAAGCAGCCGGATCAGCGCTTTCGCCTGCAGGTGGACCGGCAGACCAAGCGATCGTTCGCGACACTCAAACCCGCCGTGGAGGCGGGCGCGCTGATCAAGAAGGCGCACCCGATCGTTCAGGTCTCGATCTACGACGCCGTTGATGCCGTCAATCAGATGGTCGGTCCGGACGGCGTCGTTGCGGAGCCCGAAAAGGCGGCGGCGGAGCCCGAAGCAAAAGAATAACGTCGAAGGGGGACATCATGGCTTTCCGGCCGAATTTCCGGCAACAGCGCTCGGACCGCGACCGCGCCGCGCGTTCGCGTCAGGACGAAAAGCTGAAGAAGATGCACGAGCGCTCGGCCAAGCGAAAAGCCGACCGCGAGGGACCCGCGCTTCTGTCCGAGGATGCGCCTCCGGCGGAGAGCAAGGCGAAGGAGTGAGCCTCAGCGCTTCTCTCGGTCTCGCCCACAAACCAATCCGCGATCTGGCTGCCGGTCCAGCACCCGTAGGGTGGGCATCGGACACTTTGCCGATGCCCACGTTTTACGTGGCCCGCGACAGAAGAAGGACGTGGGCATGCTTCGCATGCCCACCCTACGTCTTAGTCTCACCCATGTACCAATCCGCGATCTGGCTTCCGGTCCAGAACAGGACGTCCGTGCGTGCTGCGATCAGTTCGATGATCTGACGGAAATACCGCAGCCGGTGCGGTGCGCCCAGGATGTAGGGATGCTGCACCAGCGCCATCACGCGCGCGCCGTCGGCTGAATCGGCGTAAATCTGCCAGAACTGGTCGCGCGCGCGATTGAAGTATTCGGCCGCGCTATGATGCTGGATCAGCATCATGGCGACGTCGTTGCATTCCTGCGTGTAGGGCACGTTGAGGATCGGCTTGGCGCGAGTCTTGAGCCACACCGGCTGGTCGTCGAGCACCCAGTCGCAGACGTAATCGTAGCCTTCTTCGGCGAGCAGGTCCGGCGTCTCCCACGTCTCGGTGAGGCCGGGGCCGAGCCAGCCGCGCGGCGGCTTGCCGGAAGCCTGCGCGATGACCTCGCGGGTGCGGCGGATATCGGCGCGCTCGTCCTCCACCTTCTGCATGTTGCGCTGGGTGAAGCCGTGGCCGATGAACTCCCATTTCCGCTCGTTCGCCGCCGCGACGATCTGCGGATAGGCGGCGATCGCAGAGCCGTTGATCGCGAGCGTCGCCGGCACGTGCAAGTCGTCGAACACTTTCAGCATGCGCCAGAAGCCGACGCGGTTGCCGTACTCGTGCCAGGCCCAGTTCGGGATGTCGGGCGAGGGCGCACCACCTGCGGGCGGGGTCAGCACCGTGCGCGGCATGGGCGAGAGGATGTCCCATTCCTCGACGTTCACGATGCACCACACCACCATGCGGGCGCCGCCGGGCAGCTTCAGCGGTGCGCGTCCGGCGATCGGCGAGTAGGCGATGCGTTCGGTCGGCAGCATGCCGACGGGCGGGCGTTTCGGGGAGGTCATTGGCGCGGCTTTCTCCTTTGCCCTCCCCCTTGTGGGGAGGGGTTAGGGGTGGGGGGCGCGCGATCTTGTGAGTGCGGCGCCACTCGCGTGCTGCCTCACCACCCCCACCCG
>JAXDNZ010000136.1:0-8359 GCA_034669185.1 Hyphomicrobiales bacterium | reverse complement strand
GACCCCGCAGCCCTCGGGCAAGGAGCGGCTCCAGTCGCCGGACGATCGCAACAAGCTCGACGGTCTCTACGAGTGCATCCTGTGCGCCTGCTGCTCGACCTCGTGTCCGAGCTACTGGTGGAATTCGGAGCGTTTCATGGGCCCGGCGGCGTTGCTGCAAGCGCGGCGCTGGCTGGTCGACACGCGCGACGAAGCGGCCGGCGAACGGCTCGACGATCTCGAGGACCCGTTCCGGCTCTACCGCTGCCACACGATCATGAACTGCGCCAAGGCGTGCCCGAAGCACCTCAACCCCGCCAAAGCCATCGCCGAAATCAAGGCGCTGATGGTCGAGCGGCAGGTTTAGGGCGAGCTCTGCCACGCGCCGGGTGAGCCCTCACCCGGAGGAGCGCGAAGTGCGCGTTCGAAGGGCGAGGGCGCTTGCACAGCGCGTGCGGCCATCCTTCGAGACGCCGCCTTCGGCGGCCCTCAGGATGAGGACTGAGATGAGTTACGCCGGCCGCAGCAGCTTCGCCTGCACGTCGAACATCGCGATGGCGAAGCCGTGCGCGTCGGCGGTCATCTCGCGCCACACCGACAGTGGCGTCGGACGCGGCGCCTCGACCTCGCCCACCACGCTGCCGAAATCGAACTTCAGGTCGGCGTCGAACTTGCGCGCGAGATCGACCATGCGCGCGTTGTTGGCGAGGCACGCCATGTGCAGCAGCTTGATGCGGCGATTGCGCGCGGCGAGCAGCGTGCGCTCGAGCAGCGCCGAGCCGACACCGTGGCTCTGCCAATCCTTCTCGATCGAGAACGCGGCCTCCGCCTCGTCGGCAAAGTCCTTGCCGAGCGGACGCAGTTCGGCGACCCCGCGCAGCACGCCGTCGATGAAGAAGCCGTGGATCACGGCGTCGAGGTCGAGCGAGAGCTCGATGTAGTTCACGATGAACTCATCCGACACCGCGCCGCCGAAGCGGTTGCGGCGGCTCTCTTTATCGAGACGCAGCAGGTGATCGCGATAAGGGCCGGCACGATCGATCCACATCTTGCGGATGACGCCGCCGTCGATCAGAGGTTCGTGCATCAAAGGGTCTCTCCTGACGGTTTTGATCGTCCAAAGAACCCTCCCGGTGGCTTTTCCTTGAAACAGCCGTGACGGAAGGGCCAACTCGCCGCCCTTCCCATTTGGCTAATGTTGCAATGCAACGACGATTTGACAAGTAGACGGCGGCAAGAAGCTAAGCCCCTGGTAAATAAATATTTCCTTGGCGCATGGCAGCTATGCTGCAACGCAACCGAACTGATCAAAACCGGCGCACGGCCTGAACAAAAAAGCAGCCGGCCCGGGAGGAAGGGCCGGCTGCTTCACGACGAACCGGTACGGGGGGGGCAACCGGTTCTCGCGGATTTAGTAGCCGCCGCCGCTGACCAGCGGCGCGCTGTCGAAGTGGAAGGTCTGCACCTGAGAACGGCGGGTCTGGACCTGGTCGATGGTGCCGCCGTCACGCAGCCCAACCGGCGCGGACTGGAACGTGCCCTGCGGCGCGGTAGCCGTGCCGTTGTAGCCCGGATAGCGGTTGAGCAGGTTCGGATCGGCGTCCTGCGCAAGCGCAACGGAGGCGCTGCCGGCAAACAACACGGCGGCAAGCGCAATCTTGGTCTTGGTCAGCATGATCGTTACTCCTCGTTTTCAAGAGTCAGTACGGTTACGGTTGTTGAAGTCGTGTTTTTTGTCGCGACTCCTTCGTCGAGGACTGGATCGCCCCGGCGGATGCCACGGACCTATGGGCGCAGGCGACGCAGTGCCAATCACGAGAGCGGGCGCTAGCTCACGAAATCGATCAGCGAGTTGTGAACGGCGCGCGTCCAACAAGACGGATGGCCCACACGCCATCCGAATCGTGAAAAAAATTCTTGGCCCGTCAACGCCTGACAGAACGAGCGCGCTTGCCGTTGCGTCACTCGATCGGGCCGGAGTGTTCAAAAAATATTCCGAAGAGAATTCGACCAGAGCGATGAGAAGAATTCAACGACACTGTAAAAAGCAGCCGGGAGGCGCCCGCCGCGCCGGCTGCTTTTTGGGAATTTGAGCCGGCCCAATGCGCGCCGGTTCTCAAGAGCCTTACTGGCCGGTGCTCCACGACGCACGGTCGAGGATGCGCTGATCGCTGCGGGCCGTCAGCGCGACGCTGCGCGTCTCGAAGCCCGGCGACCAGACCTGCTTGGTCATGTTGTAGGCCGGATAGCGGTTCAGCAGGTTCGGATCGGAGTCCTGCGCCAGCGCGACGGACGCGGTGCCGAGGACGAGCGCGAGAGCAAGGGTGATCTTGGTGAACATGGTGGTATCTCCGTTTGGGTTCTCAGGTTGCGGGATCGCCGGAGATCTTCGTCGCCCGGCTGATGCACGGAGATACGGTCTTTGGGGCTCAACGGGTTCGTCACGAGATGGTCAGCAAGATCGCACCATTCGTGAACCGCTCGTGATCGAACCGGGTTGAAACTTTTCCACCGCGGCTGCGTAGCAGGCCAGGCGCATGCTTTAGACGAAACGGATTTACACGGGCGATGCACGGCGGCATATCTGTCGCCGGCCATCCTGCGCGCGAGCCGCGCGAGCAATTCGTCCCGATCAGCTCATGCCTTCGACCGTCACCGAACGATACGCCGCCCTCGCCGGCGAAGGCGAGGTCGAGCGCGATGCCGCGCAGGAGATCGTCGCCGCCAAGCTGACGCGACTCGAAGCGCGCCTCGCGCACCATCGGCTGTCGCGCAAGTCGTCACATCTCGGCTGGCTGTTCGGGAAGCGCGACGAAGGCCCGATCAAGGGCCTCTACATCCACGGCGACGTCGGGCGCGGCAAGACCATGCTGATGGACCTGTTCTTCGCCGCGAGTTCGGTCAAGCACAAGCGGCGCGCACACTTCCACGAATTCATGGCCGACGTGCACGAGCGGCTGAATAACGTGCGTCACGACATGAAGGCGGGGCGCGTCGCCAACGCCGATCCGATCCGGTATGTCGCGGACGCGCTCGCCGAGGAAGCCTGGCTTCTCTGCTTCGACGAATTCCACGTCACCGACATCGCCGACGCGATGATCCTCGGGCGGCTGTTCACCCGGCTGTTCGAGCAGGGCGTCGTCGTGGTCGCGACCTCGAACGTCGCGCCGGACGAGCTCTACAAGGACGGCCTCAACCGCGCGCTGTTTGTGCCGTTCATCGCGCTGCTGCGCGAGCAGATGGAGATCGTGCGGCTCGAAGGGCCGAAGGACTTCCGGCTCGAGAAGCTTAGCGGCCAGCCGACATGGTACGTGCCGGTGGACGAGGATGCCGAAGTCGCCCTCGATAATGCCTGGCAGCGCCTCACCGGCACGCTGTCGGGCGAGCCGGGCGAGATCCGCGCCAAGGGGCGCGCGATCCGCGTGCCTGAGGCCGCCATGGGGGTCGCGCGCTTCTCGTTCCACCAGCTTTGCGAGCAGCCGCTCGGGCCGAGCGACTACCTGCGCATCGCGCGCGAATTCCACACCATCGTGCTCGGCGGCATTCCGGTGATGGACTATCCGCAGCGCAACGCCGCGAAGCGCTTCATCGCGCTCATCGACACGCTTTACGATAACGGCGTGAAGCTCGTCGCCTCGGCCGACGCCGAGCCGAACGCGCTTTACCTCGCGACCGACGGATACGAGGCGAACGAATTCAAGCGCACCGCCTCGCGCCTGATCGAGATGCGCTCGGGCGAGTACCTCGCGCAGGCCCATGGCCGGCCGAGCCAGGGCGTCTCGGCTTCGACCGCGGGAATCGTCGAGACGTGATCGTGGAGACTTAGGTCTTCGCGCCCGAGAGGCTCGACCGGATGAGCCGGCGATTGAACCGCAGCGCGGTTTGACGGCATACTCCGCGCACGCAATGGGAGGCCTTGATGAAGTCCGTTCGTGTCGCGCTCCTGATCGGTTTTTCGCTCGCACCATGTGCCGCGGAGGCGCAGAGCTTCAGTTGCCGCTATGCCAGCAGGTCTGACGAAGTCGTCATCTGCCAAAACGCCGGCCTCGCCGCGCTCGACGAGCGCATGGCCGCAACGTACGAGCGGCTGCGCAGCCGCCTTTCGGGCGGGGCGCGCCAGGGCCTGATCTCGGATCAATCCGCATGGTTGCGGTCGCGCTACCGTTGCGGGAGCGACGCCGGCTGCATCGAGGATTCCTACCGGCAACGCATCGACGAACTGCGCAGCAACTATTGATGTCCGCCGCGGCGGCGTGGTCGCGATGACGGGATTGGCCGCTCCGGCTTGAATGGCCCTCCCGAAAGGGTTAATGACGCGGCGCAGCACAAACGTCCTTCCGCTGCTCCCAGAGGCATTTCAAAACATGGCGCGCAAGAAGATTGCATTGATCGGCTCCGGACAGATCGGCGGCACGCTGGCGCACCTGATCGGCCTGAAAGAGCTCGGCGATGTCGTGATGTTCGACATCGCGGAAGGCATCCCGCAGGGCAAGTCGCTCGATATCGCGGAGAGCTCGCCGGTCGAGGGCTTCGACGCGAAATATGCCGGCACTAACGCCTATGAGGGGATCGAGGGCGCGGACGTGTGCATCGTCACCGCCGGCGTGCCGCGCAAGGCCGGCATGAGCCGCGACGACCTGCTCGGCATCAACCTCAAGGTGATGGATCAGGTCGGCGCCGGCATCAAGAAATATGCACCGAACGCATTCATCATCTGCATCACCAACCCGCTCGACGCCATGGTGTGGGCGCTGCAGAAGTGCTGCGGCCTGCCGAAGAACATGGTGGTCGGCATGGCGGGCGTGCTCGACTCGGCGCGCTTCCGCTACTTCCTTGCCGACGAGTTCGACGTCTCGGTGGAAGACGTGAGCGCGATGACCCTCGGCGGTCACGGCGACGACATGGTGCCGATGGTGCGCTACTCGACGGTCGCCGGCATTCCGCTGCCCGACCTTGTCAAGATGAAGTGGACCACGCAGGCGCGCCTCGATGCGATCGTGGAGCGCACCCGCAAGGGCGGCGGCGAGATCGTCGGTCTGCTCAAGACCGGTTCGGCCTTCTACGCGCCTGCGTCGTCGGCGATCGCGATGGCGGAGAGCTATCTGCGCGACAAGAAACGCGTGCTCCCATGCGCCGCCTACCTCAACGGCGAATACGGCGTGAAGGATCTGTATGTCGGCGTGCCGGTGGTGATCGGGTCGAAGGGCGTCGAGCGCGTGGTCGAGCTTGAGTTCAATGCGGCCGAGCGCGAGATGTTCGAGAAGTCGGCCGGAGCCGTGCGTGGTCTCGTCGAGGCCTGCCAGAAGATCGCGCCGACGCTGGGGGCGTAACTCCTTCCGCGCCTTTGCCCACCTACGAGGCCGTCGATGAATATCCACGAGTACCAGGCGAAAGCAGTGCTCGCGACATTCGGCGTGCCGGTGCCGCGCGGTTTTCCGGCCTTCAGTGTTGACGACGCCAAGAAGGCTGCGAATGACTTGGGCGGCCCGGTGTGGGTCGTCAAGGCGCAGATCCACGCGGGCGGGCGCGGCAAGTCCGGCGGCGTCAAGGTGGTGAAATCCATCGCGGATGTCGAGAAGGAAGCCAAGCGCATTCTGGGCTCGACCCTCGTCACGCATCAGACCGGGCCGAAGGGCAAGATCGTCAACCGGCTCTACATCGAGGACGGCTCCGCAATCGCGAAGGAGTTCTACCTTTCGATGCTGGTCGACCGCGAAAGCTCTCGCGTCGCGATCGTCGCGTCGACGGAAGGCGGCATGGACATCGAGAAGGTCGCGCACGACACGCCCGACAAGATCGTCACGATCACGGTCGATCCGGTGGCGAACATCTGCCCGCATCACGTGCGCCGGCTCAGCAAGGCGCTCGGTCTCGACACCGAGCTGCACAGCCAGATGAGCCCCCTGCTCACCGACCTCTATCGGGCCTTCATCGAAAAGGACATGAGCCTGCTCGAGGTGAACCCGCTGGTCGTCACCAAGGACAAGAAGCTGATCTGCCTCGACGCCAAGGTGGGCTTTGACGACAACGCGCTGTTCCGCCATCCGGACGTCGCGGCGCTGCGTGACGAGACCGAGGAAGACGCGAAGGAAATCGAGGCGTCGAAATACGATCTTAATTATGTCGCGCTCGACGGCGAGATCGGCTGCATGGTCAACGGCGCGGGCCTCGCGATGGCGACCATGGACATCATCAAGCTCTACGGCATGGCGCCGGCGAACTTCCTCGATGTCGGCGGCAGCGCCACCACCGAGAAGGTGACGGCGGCGTTCAAGATCATCACCAGCGATCCGAACGTGAAGGGCATCCTGGTCAACATCTTCGGCGGCATCATGAAGTGCGACATCATCGCCGAGGGCGTGGTCGCTGCCGTGAAGGAAGTGGGCCTGCGCGTGCCGCTGGTGGTGCGGCTCGAGGGCACCAACGTCGAGAAGGGCAAGGAGATCATCGCCACGTCCAATCTCAACGTGACCTCGGCGGATGATCTCGACGATGCCGCGCAGAAGATCGTGAAGGCCGTGAAGGGCTCCGTCTGATGTCCATCCTGATCGACAAGAACACCAAGGTCATCTGCCAAGGCTTCACCGGCAAGAACGGCACGTTCCATTCGCAGGCCGCAATCGACTACGGCACCAAGATGGTCGGCGGGACGGCGCCCGGCAAAGGCGGGCAGACGCATCTCGGCTTGCCGGTGTTCGACACCGTGATGGAGGCCAAGGGAAAAACCGGCTGCGATGCGAGCGTGATCTACGTGCCGCCGCCGGGCGCCGCCGATGCGATCGCCGAAGCGATCGACGCCGAGATCGCGCTGATCGTGTGCATCACCGAAGGCATTCCGGTTGCCGACATGGTCAAGGTGAAGCGCTCGCTCGCCGGCTCGAGGTCGCGGCTGATCGGGCCGAACTGCCCCGGCGTGATGACGGCGGGCGCCTGCAAGATCGGCATCATGCCGGGCAACATCTTCAAGACAGGCAAAGTGGGAATCGTATCGCGCTCCGGCACGCTGACCTACGAGGCGGTGTTCCAGACCTCGCGCGAGGGGCTCGGCCAGACCACGGCGGTCGGCATCGGCGGCGATCCGGTGAAGGGCACGGAGTTCATCGACGTGCTGGAGATGTTTCTCGCCGACAAGCAGACCGAGGCGATCGTGATGATCGGCGAGATCGGCGGATCGGCCGAGGAGGATGCCGCACAATTCCTCGCCGATGAGGCCAAGCGCGGCCGCAAGAAGCCGATGGTCGGCTTCATCGCGGGGCGCACCGCACCGCCGGGACGTCGCATGGGTCATGCGGGCGCAATCATCTCTGGCGGCAAAGGCGACGCGCCATCGAAGGTCGCTGCAATGGAGGCGGCCGGCATCAAGGTCTCGCCGTCGCCGGCCCGCATCGGCAAGACGTTGGTCGAAGTGCTGCGCGGCTGATCAACGCGCGCATCGGGAACGGCCGCTTCTTTCCGTATCGCTGTTACCGCGAAGCTACAGCTTTGGGCGCGCGCCCGACCTAGCATACAACCGGGGCGACGGCTGGACGGGACTGCGATGAGAAATCTTGCAATCGCGACAGCGTTGGTTTTCGCCGCCAGCGGAATGGCGCAAGCCGCTGACCTGCCGGTGAAGGCGCCGATCCTCAAGGGTGCGTCGCCGGTTACCTATTCGTAGACCGGGTGCTTTGTCGGCGCTGCAGGTGGCGGCGCCTCGGGCCGCAGTCAGCATCTCAACATCGTTGGCCAGAACCTCACGGATAGCTTCAACGTCAGCGGCGGAATCGCCGGTGTCGATATGGCTGCAACTGGCAGGCCGGCTCGTGGGTGATTGGCACGGAAAGCGATTTCTCGTGGACCGGCATTCGCGGAGCCGCGAATGACGTTCCCCCAAGCAACGTATTGGTCGTGTCCGGAACCAACCAACATTGGCTGAGCACGACCCGGCTTCGGATCGGTTTCCTTCCGAGCGATCGGCTCATGCTCTACGCCACCGGCGGCCTCGCGACCGGGCGTATCGAGGCGACCGTGGATCGGACGAGCCTCGGCCAAGGGTTCATCTCCGAGAGCAGCACACGCTGGGGATGGACCGCCGGCGCCGGGCTTGAGTACGCACTCGGCAGCAACTGGTCGGCCAAGGCGGACTATCTTTATGCTCGCCTCGCCAGCCAGGGCTATTTCAATCTGGTTGCGCGGCCCTTCGTGCCGCGGGGCGACGTTCCGTTCGACGAGCACATTGTCCGGCTCGGCGTGAACTACAAGTTCACCAACTGCGTCTTCTTGCTCGGCTGCGGCCCGGTGGTGGCGAAGTACTGACCGGCGGCGGCAGAGTCATCGGAGAAGGCTCCGGCAAATGCCGGCCGTTCTCTTTCATTGACGCCTTCACCCCGCTCGCCGGCGC
>JAXDNZ010000135.1:0-3743 GCA_034669185.1 Hyphomicrobiales bacterium | reverse complement strand
GCATCCGCATCTCACACGAGACCAGTTACCAGTACGACACGCCGACCCATGGCGTGATCCAGACGCTGCGCCTCACGCCGCGCAACCATGACGGCCAGTTCGTCGCCGACTGGCGCATCGACGTGTCCGAAGATGCCCGGCTCGACGTGCACGAGGACGCGTTCGGCAATATCACCCACACTTTCTCCGCCGACGGGCCGTTCGGTGAACTTACCGTGCATGTGGAAGGCGAAGTCGACGTGCAGGATACCGCGGGCATCGTGCGCGGCGCGGTCGAGCGCTTTCCGCCAAGTCTGTTTCTGCGCGCGACACCGCTGACCACCGCCGATGAGGCGATTGCCGAGTTCGCCCGCGAGGTGCGTGCCGGCGACGACACGCTCGCGACGCTGCACGGCTTGCTGGCGCGGGTGCACCGCGACGTGACCTACGATACCGATCCCACCAACACGGGGACGACGGCAGCCGAGGCTTTCGCTCTGAAGCGCGGCGTCTGCCAGGACCTGACCCACGTGTTCATCGCCGCGGCGCGTCACCTCGGGATCGCGGCGCGCTATGTCGGCGGCTATTTCCGCCGTTCCGACGGCGTCGTCGATCAGGAGGCCGGCCACGCCTGGGCCGAGGCCCATGTGCCGGCCGCCGGCTGGGTCGCGTTCGATCCGGCGAACGGCATCTGCGCAACTGAGTCGCACGTGCGGGTCGCGGTCGGGCTCGACTACCTCGGCGCCGCCCCGGTGCGCGGCACCCGCTATGGCGGTGGGGCCGAAAGCATGGCGGTCAAGGTTCATGTCGACCAGGCGGCGCGGCAGGTCCAGAGCTGAACAGCGAGCCTTTTGGCCTCCGCAGTGGCAATTCCCTGCCCAACGCGATGCAATTCTCTTTTGTGCGGCGCATTGCGGGCGCCATGCCGCCGCCGCTATAAATGCGCCCGAGCGGCACGGGGATATGAGTCGTCATGACTTATTGCTGCGGGATGCTGTTGCGCGACGGCCTGGTGATGATCGCGGATACGCGCACCAATGCCGGTCTCGACAACGTATCGGTCTTCCGCAAGCTGCGCGTCTTCGGAACGCCCGGCGAACGGGTGATGGGTCTTGCCTCCGCTGGGAACCTTTCGGTGAGCCAATCGGTGGTAAGCACCCTCAACGAGGGCATCGCCAACCCCGAGACCGGCAAGATCGACACCCTGACCAACGTCCCGACCATGTTTCAGGCGGTGCAACTCATCGGGCGCGCCATCCGCCAGGTGCACATCCGCGAAGGGCGGGTGCCGGAGGCCGCCGATCCCGGATTCAACGTGTCGTTCCTGTTTGGCGGCGAAATCAAAGGCGACCGGCTGCGCCTGTTCATGATCTACCCGGAAGGCAACTCGATCGAGTGCACGGTGGACACGCCCTATCTGCAGATCGGCGAGCACAAATATGGCAAGCCGGTGCTCGATCGCGCCATCACCTATGGCGTCGACCTCTACACCGCACTCAAGATTGGGCTCATCTCGGTCGACTCGACCATGCGCTCCAACCTCGGTGTCGGCCTGCCGCTCGATGTACTGGTCGCCAAGCGCGGCGCGTTTGATGCCGACCTCGACTACCGGATCAGTGCGACCGAGCCCTATTACCGCGACTTGCGCGATAGCTGGTCCAAGGCGCTGCGGGCGGCGTCGGCCGCGATCCCGGTGCCGACCTACACGACCGCGCCCGGGCGCAGGCTTGCACCGATGATCTTGACGGACATCGATCCGGAAGACGGGATCGAGGCAAGCGAGAGCGTTCCGCCGCGCCTGTCATCCGTGGGAAGCTGACCCGCGGCCCCGCGACGGTTCCCATTTACCTTGCATTAGGCACGCCGCGCGAAACGCCACCTGCGTGGAATATTCCATGCCGCACCCGATACCGTCGCAAGTCTTTCACAAGCACTTTTCCCTAAAGTCCCGCGTGCCAACAAACAGTTAGCCGGGGGACCGCCCGTGCGGCAGAAGGCTGCGACGCGGCTAGACATGTTCCGGACCTGGATCGGCGGCAGCGCGCGTGCGAGCGGCGCTGTTCCGATCGGTCTCGTCGTCGTTATTGCGGTGATCTGCGTCGTCGTTGCGGTGCTCTCAGCTGCACACCGCGCCGACGAGGTGGAGCTCGTGCAGGAGCGCCTACTCCTGTCCAACGCGATCGCCGACCGCGGCCGCCGCGTGCTGCACGAGGTCGAGAACGTTGCTGCTTCCGACGATGTGCTCCTGCACTTGCATTACAATTTCGATCCCGCGTGGCTGCACCGCCGCGTCGGCCTGCGGCTTGCGACCTTCTTCGACCACGAGCGCGTGTTCGTCGTCGATGCGGCCGACCGGGTCGCCTATGCGTTGGACGGCAACACGAGCTCGGACCCGGCCGCATTCGAAGGCGCACGCGGCGACTTGAGCCGCATCATCGATCTGTTGCGCGGACGCGCAATGCCGACTGGCAACGAACTGCACTGGGAGCCGGCCGTCGACGCCGTCACCGGCCTGATCCATCCGCGCCGCTCGCAGCGTTTGCAGTGGTTCATGAATCGCCCGGCGATCGTGGCGGGCATTGCCGCAGCTCTGTCCGACGTGACGATGGTGCCCAAAGGTCCGCCGCCGCTCGTGCTCTCGGTGAAGTTCATCGACGGAGAACTCCTCTCCGAAATCGGCCGACGCTTCGATCTGCCAAACCTGCGCTCGCTCGGCGATGCAACGGCGGGCCGTGATGAGCACGTGTTCCTCGCCGCAAACGACAACGGCGAAACGATCGCGCGTATCGCCTGGACTCCGAACCGGCCGGGCGCCAAGATCGTCAGCACGGTCCTGCCCTTCATCATCATCGCGATTGCGGGTTTCGTTGCGCTGACCGGCTTCGCGTTGCGCTACATCCGCCGCACCGCCGCGACGATCGCGGAAGGCGAGCATCGGCTCCGCCACCTCGCGCTGCACGATCCGCTATCCGGCCTGCCCAACCGTACCTATTTCGGCGAGCGTCTTGCCGCCGTCCTTGCCGAGGTCGGGCGGGACGACACGCTCGCCGCTGTGCTCGCGATCGACCTCGACCATTTCAAGGACATCAACGACACGCTCGGCCATCATGTCGGCGACGGGCTGATCCGGGCGGTGGCGCAGCGCCTCGTGCGCGCGTTGCGCGACGACGATCTGGTCGCCCGCCTCGGCGGCGACGAATTTGCAGTGATCACCACCGATGTGGAAGACCTTGCCGCGCTCGAGGATCTGGCCGAGCGCCTGATCGACAAGTTGCGCGCGCCTTATGCGATCACCGGCCACACGCTGGTCATCGGCGCGAGCGTCGGCATCGCGCTGGTCGATCGCAATTCCGGCGAGGCCGCCGACATCATGCGTCGCGCCGACGTCGCGCTCTATCGTGCCAAGAACGAGGGCCGCAACCGCGCCTGCATCTACGATGCCGACATGGACGCGGACCTGCGCGAGCGCAAGGAACTGGAGAACGATCTACGCGCTGCGATTGCCGAAGACGGCCTTAGCGTCGCCTACCAGCCGATCATGAACGCGAGCGGCGAGAAGATGGCGGGCGTCGAGGCGCTCTGCCGCTGGCATCATCCGCAACGCGGCGACGTCACGCCCGCCGTGTTCATCCCGATCGCGGAGCGCAGCGAGCTGATCATCCCGCTCGGCGAGTGGGTGCTGCGCAAGGCCTGCACGGAAGGCAAGGCCTGGGCCGGAATCACCGTCGCGGTCAACGTCTCGCCGCTCCAGTTCCGTCGCCAGG
>JAXDNZ010000134.1:0-5042 GCA_034669185.1 Hyphomicrobiales bacterium | reverse complement strand
AGATCACCACGCTGCCTTCGGACCGGAAGCTCCGGGTCGGCTGCGTTCGCGTGCAAGCGTGTACGCCGCCATCGAAGTAGCCGGTGGTCTGTTGCTCGAAGGCCGGTCGGGCCGGCGCCACTACTCCGCCCTGATGCCGGCCGCCTTGATGATCGGCCACCACGTCTCGATCTCGGCCTTGTGAAACGCACGGAGCGCATCCGGCGTCTGCTGCTCGCGCGGGAAGATATCCTGCGAGAGGCCGAGCAGTTTCTGCCTTATCGCCGGATCGGCGAGCGTCTTCACCAGCGCCGCGTTGAGCCTGGCGACGACGTCCTTCGGTGTGCCCTTGGGCGCCCAGAGCGCGTGCCAGAACGAGAAATAGAAGCCCGGCAGCCCCGCCTCGTCCGTCGTCGGAATCTCAGGCGCGGTCGCAAGGCGCGTCGTGGCGGCGACTGCGTAGGCCTTGATCATCCCACCGCGCACCTGCGGCAGCGAGAGCGCCGGCGTGTCCAGCAACACGTCGAGATTGCCGCCGACAAGGTCCTGCAGCGACTGCCCGGCGCCGCGATACGGCACCATCGTGAAGGTGGCGCCGATCGCTTTCTGGAAAAGAAGTCCGCCGACATGGCTCGGGGTGCCGATCCCGGAATTGCCCTGCGAGATCTTTCCCTGATTGGCTTTGAGGTACGCGATGAACTCCTTCAGGTCGCCCGCCGGCGTTCCTTTCTTGCCGACGATGAGGAACGGCTGCGTCGCGATCAGCCCGATCGGCTCGAAGTCGTTCAACAGATCGAAGGTGAGCGGATAGATCGCGCCGGTCGCGACGTTGGTGCCCCACTGGCCGATGCCGATCGTGTAGCCGTCCGGCGCCGCGCGCGCGAGGCGGCCGACGCCGATGGTGCCGCCGGCCCCGGTCGTGTTCTCGACGACGATCGCTTGCCCGAGCGCGGCGCGCATGCCCTCCGCCATCAGGCGGCCGATCACGTCGGTCGAGCCGCCGACGCTGAGCGGCACGACCAGCGTGATCGGGCGCGACGGATAGCTTTGCGCCGAAGCGCCGCCGGTGCCCGCAAGCAGGCACGCAATCGCCGCGGCGGCGAACAGACTCCGGCGCATGACGTCTCCCAGGACCCGGGGAGTCGTACCGGTGCGGATGACTGCGGCCAATGATACCAATGGCTACTGTTGACTGCCGTTGGGGGACACATTGAGCGCAGCGATCCAGATCCGGATGGGCGGTTACGGGCCGTCCACGACCTCGTTCAGCCGCGGGCTGAAACTCATCGGCGACCGGCTCGCGGCGGCGCTCGGTGACCGGGTCGACGTCAGGTACGTCTGGAACGTCATGGATTTCGGCTACAAGGCCGAGGACATCCTGTGGCTGACGGAGCACGGCGTCCTCACCCTCGGGTATCAGTCGAGCAGCTACCTGACCGACCGCGTGCCGGCGCTCAGCACCGTCGACCTGCCGTTCCTGTTCGCCAGCAACGAGGAGGCGCGCGCCGCGATGGACGGCGCGCTCGGGGATTACCTCGCACGTGCAATCGAGGCGCGCTGCGGCTATCGCATCCTCGGCTGGTTCGAGAACGGGTTCCGCCACGTCTCCAACCGGCTGCGCGCGATCCGCACACCGGCCGATTTCTCCGGGCTCCGCATCCGCGTGCTGCCGAGCGAGGTGCAGAAGAAGACGTTCGAATTGCTCGGCGCCGTGCCGCTGAAGATGGACCTCACCGAGGCGATCGCGATGATCAAGGACGGCAGCATCGACGCGCAGGAAAATCCGCTCGCCAACACCGTCACCTATGGGGTGCATAAATTTCACCGTTTCCATACGCTGACCAGCCACTTCTACATTTCGCGCCCGATCTTCGTGCACCGCGCGTCGTTCGATGCGTGGCCAGCCGACGTCCAGCGCGCCACGCGCGCGGCGGTGCGCGAGGCGGTCGCGTTCCAGCGCGAGGAAGCGGTCCGTGAGCACGACGAAGCGCGCGCCGCGATCGTGGCGCAAGGCTGCGAGATCGCGCCGCTGCCGCGCGCGGCGCACGCGGAGTTCGTGAAGGCGGTGGCGCCGCTGCACGACGAGGCGCGGCGCGGCTACGGCAAGGAAGCGCTCGCGCTGATCAGGTAAACGAAGGCGAGCCCGGCACGAACGCGTCGAACGCGGCCCAGAACTGTTCGCGATAGCGGTCCTGCTCCATCAGCAGCTCATGGCGCGCGCCCGGAACGACCAGGTGCGACCCGGCGCGCAGGCGCGCCGCGAACTCGCTCGCCGCGGTGGTCGAGACGATCTGGTCACGGCCCGCCGCGACCAGGAGCAGCGGCTGGCGCAGGCGGTTGACGTAAGCCGGATCGGCGAAATCGTTCATGGTGCGGAACGCAGCATCGAGCCAGCCGACGGTCGGCGAGCCGATGCCGAGCGCGGGCTCGGCCTCCAGCACCGCGACCGTGCGAGCATAGCGCACCGGATCGGAGGTGAGCGGATTGCCGGCGAAGGGAAGCGTGCCGATCGCGGTCGCGCCGCCGCCCGGAACATACGACGAGCCGAAGCCCGCGAGCCGCATGAAGCGCGCCGTGCGGCGCGCGACGCGCGAGCCGGCGGCGCCCGAGAGATTGATCATCGGACCGCACAGCACGATGCGGTCGAACCAGCGCCACCCGTGATGCACCATGCGGATCAGCACGGCCGCGCCCATCGAATGGCCGAGCGCGAAATGCGGCGCCGGGCAGTCCGGCAGCACGACGCCCTTCACGAAGGCTTCGAGATCGCGGTCATATTCCGAGAAGTCGCGCACATGGCCCTTGCGGACGTTCGACAGCGCGCGCTGCGAAAGCCCCTGCCCGCGCCAGTCGATCATGGCGACCGCGAACCCGCGCGCCCGAAGGTCGCGCACCACCTCGAAGTACTTCTCGATGAACTCCGCGCGGCCCGCGAAAACGCACACCGTGCCTTTGCGGCCGGCCGGCGGCTCGAAGCGCGCATAGCGCAGCGTGACCCCGTCGGCTGTCTGGATGGTTCCGGCGGTCGCGCCTTCGGGAACGGGATTGGCGGGGATGGAGACGAGTTTCATGGGGGCCGGGATGGGACGAGGTTCCGCCTTATAGCAGCGGCGGACACCGCCTCAACGCCCGCTTTGCGGCCCTTGAACAGGCCAAAAGGACCGCCCAAATAGAAGGGTGCGCCGGCCAATCCAGGCGGCGCTTTCCCGGGTCCGGCCCCTGCTTGGGCGGACCTTCCGCATGTCGCTTTACGGAGGATATGCCATGCGAACTTTCGATCTTGCTCCCCTCTATCGCTCGACCGTCGGCTTTGACCGCCTGTTTTCGATGCTCGATCAGGCCTCTGGCTTCGATGCGGCTCCGAGCTACCCGCCCTACAATATCGAACGGACCGGCGAGAACGCCTACCGCATCTCGGTCGCCGTCGCCGGCTTTGGCGAATCCGAGCTCTCGATCGAGAGCAAGGAAAACACGCTGACGATCCGCGGCGAGAAAACCGAAAAGGCCGGCCAGACCCAAGGCGAAGTGCTCTATCAGGGGATCGCGGCCCGCGCGTTCGAGCGCCGCTTCCAGCTTGATGACCACGTCCAGGTGACGGGCGCCGCGCTGGAGAACGGCCTCCTGCACGTGGAACTCGTGCGTGAGATCCCCGAGGCGAAGAAGCCGCGCCAGATCCCCATCGGCAACGGCAAGGCCGTGAAGCCGCAGGTGGTCGAGGCGAAGGCAGCCTAACGCGCCCTCCCCACCCCTACCTCCCCGCAAGGGGGAGGTATAAAGGGAGGGGGGGATCGAACGGGAGCGCCCCGATGCCCGGGGCGCTCTTTTTCTATTTCGTGCGCGTTATTCCAGCGGCGCCGGCGGCGGCATCGCGGTGCTGGGCGCGCTCGGCTTCGCGCCCTGAGCCGGTGGCGCAGGTGTGGCTTGGACCGGCGCGACCGAGCCGGGCTCGGCCTTCCGGCTGGTCTCGGCGCCTTCGGGCCGCTTGCGCGGCTGCGGCGGATGCGTCGGCGTCACGATCGCGGATTTCGCCGCGGGCTTGTGCGCCTCTGACTGCGGCGGCGTCGGCGGATAGGGATTCGCCGGGTAAGGCGTCGTCGCAGCCGAGCGCGGCGGCGGAACGACACCGGGCGGCGGCATTGCGCCGGGCGGCAGAGCGGCGCGCGGCGCCCTCACCGCGCCGGGCGGCGCGAACTCGTCGTCATCGTCAGCCTCCGGCGCCGGACGCGCATAGGGCCCCGGGCCATATTGGCGATAACCGGCGTATGGCCCGCCATCGGCCGCCGGCGGCGCCCCTGCGGGCGCGACCGAGACCACCCGGCCGTTGTTCGTGTTGATGGTCACGCGCACGATCCGGCCGAACTCGTCGGCGGCGCGCTGGACGACCAGGTATCCCGTCTGCATCGGCGGGCCGACGGGATCGAGACCCATCGACTCGACGATGTAGGCCACCTGCTGCGGCCGGATCGGGCCCATCCACGTGCGATCGCGCCCCCACAAGGGCGCGCGCTCGGGCGCGTAGAAACGGCCCTGATCCGGGCCCCACATCGGCTGCGCCGATGCCGCTCCGGCCGTGACAAGTCCCGCCACCGCGACCGCGATGAGCCTCATGACTACCTCCACCGGCGATGAACTCCGCCGCGGCTGAAGGTCGCCGAGGAATCAGGCGGACCTTGGGCATTACCAAAGCATTTTCCGGAAGTGGCAACCGTTTGCGATAGAAAATGCGTCGACGAGAAAATCATCCGCGGACAATGGCAAGGAACCTGTCGACGTCGTCCTGCGTGGTCTGAAACGAGGTTACGAGGCGGACCCGGCATCTGTCCCGGTTTCAATCGGCGCCACCACGTCACGCCGTGAGGCCCGCGGGCATCTCAACAAAGCAATTCAGCTCCGTGGTACTCAACGTTTCACAATCCGCCGGAGCGCGTCTGCCAGATCCTGCGGCCGGTAGAAATAGAAGCCATGCAGGCCTGGGACGATCACCACCTCTGCCTTGAGCTGCTTGGCCAATGATTGTGTCACGTCTTTATAGACGGGCAAGGTCTCATTGGCGAACATGAGCG
>JAXDNZ010000133.1:0-7396 GCA_034669185.1 Hyphomicrobiales bacterium | reverse complement strand
TCTTGGCCTTCTGTTTCGCCGTCTTCGGTGCGCTCTTCACCGGCTCTTCCACGGCGTCCGCTTGCGGTCGAGACTGCTCGTTCTTGCGCGCGTATTTCGCCTCGCGCAGCGCTCGAAGCTGATCCATGCGGGGTGAAGGGTGCTTGCTCATCTCAAATCTCCTTGGCTCGCCGCCCAGTCTACTTCATCCCGCGCGCGCGTCCTCAACCCCGCTTGCGTCGGGGCGGCCGATACGCGATGACAGCGGCTTGCGGCGGATGCGCGGTGGAGGAGACGGATGCCGGGAACGGTCGAGAAGAAGCTTGCGGATCTCGGGATCGTATTGCCCGCGCCGGCGGCGCCGGTCGCCAACTACGTCGGCTTCGTGCGCAGCGGCAACCTCCTCATCGTATCCGGCCAGCTGTGCTTCGACGCGGACGGTGCGCTTGTCGCCAAGGGCAAGCTCGGCGGCGCGGTGTCGATCGAGGACGGGCAGAAGGCGGCGCGCACCTGCGCGGTGAACCTGTTGGCGCAGCTCAAGGTCGCTCTCGGCGATCTCGACAAGGTGCTGCGCGTGGTGCGCCTCGGAGGCTTCATCAACGCACAGCCTGATTTTCTCGAAACCCCGAAGGTCATGAACGGCGCGTCCGATCTGATGGTGACGGCGTTCGGCGACCGCGGCCGCCACGCGCGCACCACGATCGGCGTCGCGGTGCTGCCGATGGACGCGGCGGTCGAGGTCGAGGGCATGTTCGAGGTCTCGTGAGCGAAACCTTCTTCCGTTCTTTCCCGCGCAAGCGGGAATCCAGTCTCAAGAACTGGGTCCCCGCTTTCGCGGGGACGAGCGACGCAATATTCCGCGTACGATGCCTACGCTCGACTGGCTGACCGCGCGCCCGATCGCTCATCGCGGCCTGCACGATGCGAGCGCGGGCGTGATCGAGAACACGCCGTCCGCATTCAACGCAGCGATCGCGGCGAACTACGCCATCGAGACCGACGTGCAGATCACCGCCGACGGCGAGGCGATGGTGCATCATGACTTCGCGCTCGGCCGCCTCACGCTCGGCTCGCGCAAGCTCGCCGCGATGACGGCCGCGGGCTTGAAGGATGTACCGTTCACCGCGACGGCCGAGCGCATGATCACGCTGTCCGAGCTGTGCGAGCTCGTCGCCGGGCGCGTTCCGCTGCTGGTCGAGATCAAGACCCGCTTCGACGGCGGCCGGTGGCTGACGCAGCGCGTCTCCGAGGTGCTGGCGAGCTACGCCGGGCGGGTCGCGGTCCAGTCGTTCGATCCCGAGGTTCTCGTGGCGTTGCGCGCGATTGCGCCGGACCTCACACGCGGCATCGTGGCCGAGCGTCACTACGCGGATTCGGAATGGCGGACACTGACCGACAACCAGAAGCGCTCGTTCGCAAACCTGTGGCATGGCTTGCGCACCCGGCCACATTTCGTCGCCTATCATGTCAACGACCTGCCCTCGCCTGGGCCATTCGTTGCAAGGCATCTGTTCGGGCGTCCGCTGCTCGCCTGGACGGTACGCAGCACGGAGGATCGCGGCCGCGCGGAGCGCGTTGCCGACCAGATGATTTTCGAGGGGTTCAGGCCGTAAGATGGCGCGGGGCGGAACAACAAGAGCGCGATGAGCACGACCGATCTGCGCATCCGTATCGTTCCCAAGATCGCCGACATCCCGGCGCCAGCGTGGGATGCATGCGCCAATCCGGCGCAACCGGATTCTCAGAGTTTTCCCTATAACCCCTTTATATCACACGATTTTCTTGTGGCGCTCGAGGCTTCTGGCTCGGCCACCGCGCGCGCCGGCTGGCAGCCGCAGCATCTTGTCGTCGAGGGTGACGACGGCACGATCATCGGGGCGGCGCCCTGCTATCTGAAATCCCATTCGCGCGGCGAGTACGTGTTCGACGCGGGCTGGGCCGAGGCCTATGAGCGCGCGGGCGGCAGCTATTATCCAAAAATTCAGGTGTCGGTGCCGTTCACGCCCGCGACCGGCCGGCGCCTGCTCGTCGCACCGGGGCCGCAGGCCGACGCGATCCGCAGCGCGCTCGCCTCCGGCTTGGTCGAGCTTGCGCGGCTGCGCGACGCCTCTTCGGTGCATGTGACGTTCGCGCCACAGAATGAGTGGCGCCTCCTCGGCGAGCGCGACTATCTCCAGCGCACCGATCAGCAATTCCATTGGGAGAACGCCGGCTACGCGACGTTCGAGGAATTTCTCAACGCGCTCGCGGCGCGCAAGCGCAAGGCAATCAGGCGCGAGCGGCGCGAGGCGCTCGCCCCCGGCATCGAAGTGCAATGGTTGACCGGCTCAGAGCTCACCGAAAGCGTGTGGGATGCATTCTTCGGCTTCTACATGGAGACCGGCTCGCGCAAATGGGGCCGGCCGTATCTGACCCGGCAATTCTACTCGATCGTCGGCGAGACGATGGCCGACCGCATCCTGCTGGTGATGGCCAAGCGCGCCGGGCGCTACATTGCGGGCGCGATCAACTTCATCGGCGGAGACACGCTGTTCGGCCGCCACTGGGGCGCGATCGAGCATCATCCGTTCCTGCATTTCGAGCTGTGCTATTACCAGGCGATCGACTACGCGATCGCGCACAAACTGCGGGTCGAGGCCGGCGCGCAGGGCGAGCATAAATTGGCCCGCGGCTACATGCCGGTCACGACCTATTCGGCGCACTACATCGCCGATCCGGCGCTGCGCCGCGCGGTCGCGGATTATCTCAAACGCGAGCGCGCCTACGTGGCGTCGGCCGGCGAGGAATTGTCCGCGCTGGGGCCCTTCCGCAAGGACCTCGTGGTGGAAGAGACCTGAGAGACGGGAGGACGCGATGCCGAGCTACGATCCGAACAATATTTTCGCGAAGATCCTGCGCGGCGAGCTGCCCTGTCACAAGGTCTACGAGGACGACAAGACGCTGGCCTTCCTCGACATCATGCCGCGCGCGCCCGGCCACACGCTGGTGCTGCCGAAGGCCCCCGCGCGCAACCTGCTTGACGTCGAGCCGGACGATCTCGCGCACGTGATGCAGGTCGCGCAGACGATCGCGAAGGCGCAAAGGACGGTCTTCGGTGCGGACGGCATCACCGTGCAGCAGTTCAACGAAAGCGCCGGCGGGCAGGTGGTCTTCCACCTCCACGTCCATCTTGTGCCGCGCAACGCCGGCGAGCCGATGAAACCGCCCGCAAGCGTGAGGGAAGAGCCGGCCGTGCTTTCCGATCAGGCGCTGAAGCTCGCGGCGGCGCTGCGCGACGGGTAGATGGCTGCTCAGATCGGCCCCGGGTAAAACGCGGGATCACCTGAACTCCGTCGCATACTTGCGCGCGATCTCGTTCACCTGCTCCTTCGTCCGCGGTGTCGGCGGCACGCCGGGGCGGGTCGCAACCTCACGGAAAAACGCTTCCAGCCCAGGCGGCGCGACAATCCAGAGCAAGAGCAGCTCCCGATCCGGATTCTGAAAGCCGTGCCATGTGTTCTTCGGGATGAAGATCGAGCCGCCCTTCTCGACTGGATGGCGCACGTCATCGAGGATGAACGTGCCGCTGCCTTCGATCACGTAGAAGGCCTCGTCCATTTCGAAGTGCCGGTGGACGGGAATCCCGACGCCGGCGAGGATCTGCTGCGTTCCCATCGCAAGGCCGGCGGAGCCTTTGGTCGGATCTGCCTTGATGAAGATATTGCCGCCACGCTGAATGAGGTGCTCGCCCTCGTTCGCGCCGAGCACGTAACCGTGTGGCGCAGCTGCTTGAGCCTGAGCTTTGACTGGAAACACATGGCCGATGGCGATCCCGGCGGCGCCCAAGAGGACAGATCGGCGTAGGGTGTCAGGCGGGATCATGCGCGTGGCCTTTCGCTGGAACGACGGCGCAGGAATTGTCCGCTTGCGTGACCGACTTCGCCAGCCGCAAGATTGCCAAACCGCCGGGCAAACTTGCATAACCACCGCATGTTCGACTGGAACGACCTGCGTCATTTTCTGACGGTCGCCCGCCAAGGCAGCACGATCCGCGCCGCCAAGGCGCTCGGCCTGAACCAGTCGACCGTGCAGCGTCGGATCGCAGAACTCGAACGGCAGCTCGGCCGGCGTCTTTTCGAGCGGCGCCCCGATGGCTACCGCCTGACGCAGCTCGGACAGGAATTGTTGCCGATCGCCGAGCGCGTCGAGACCGACGTCACGGATTTCGAAAGGCACGTTGCGTCATGCAATTCCGAACTCGTCGGCACGATTCGGGTGACGTGTCCGGAGACAGCCGGCTACCGGATGATGAAGTCGCCGCTCCTGGACGCTTTTCATGCGCGTTACCCGGGGCTGCGCGTCGAGCTCGTCATGGTCGACCGGGTGCTCGATCTCGCCAAAGGCGAAGCCGACGTCGCGTTCCGCACCGCCGCGCCGCAAGATAACGCGCTGGTCGCTCGCAAGATCGCAGAGGTGCCCTGGGCGGTGTTTGCCAGTCGATCCTACGTCGAACGACACGGTTCGCCCCGAACCGTCAAGGACATCGACAACCACCAAGTGATCCAGTTCGACGGACCGATCGCCGACCACACCGCCGCGCGGTGGATGAGGACCGTCGCCCCGCACGCGCGCGTCGCGGCGCGGTGCACGAGCACGCCCGCGCTGGTCCTCGCAGTGAAATCCGGCGCAGGACTAGCGCCGCTTCCGGTCATCGCCGTGGAACGCGAGCCCGACCTCGTTCGCTTGTTCGATTCGATACCTGAGCTCAGACTGGCGTTCTATTTGCTCATTCATCGCGATATGCGGCGGACACCGCGCGTGCGCGCGTTTTGCGATTTTGTCACCAGCGAAATCAAAGCGTTCCGCGCCTTGCTGGTCGGACCAACTCTTCAAGAGCCGTCGTCGCCGGAGGTTGTTCGCCGCGGTATTTCTTGACTTTTCGCCTTCGAACGCCCATATGCCAGACTCGATCCTTGGCCAAATGACTGGGCCGCTTCGCTTCGTCTTCGTACGAGCGTGCACGTTTCAGACACTTATCCAAAATCGAACGAACCGGGACTGCGGCGGGAATGATTCGCGCTCAGGTCCCACACGTGCATCGCAACGAAGGAACTAGGTTATGAGCAGCAAGGGAACCGTGAAGTGGTTCAACAATCAAAAGGGCTTCGGCTTCATTCAGCCGGAGAGCGGCGGCACTGACGTGTTCGTGCATATCAGCGCGGTCGAACGCGCCGGCATGAGCACGCTGAACGAAGGACAGAAGGTGTCCTTCGACGTCGTCGCGGATCGTCGGAGCGGCAAGTCCGCTGCCGAAAACCTGCGCGCCGAGTAACGGATCGCAAAGGGCCATTCTACTTTGACCACGGATGTACTGGCAGAGATAGTGGTTCGCAGTCCCGCGCCCCGTTGACCGGGTCGCGGGATTATTTTTTACGTGGAGCGCCCGATGGCATCGTCGAAAAGTCTCGAGCAGCGAAACTCAGCGGAAGCCAAGAAGGCCGACCGCGAGCGCGACGCGCAGATCGCGACGCGCGAATATCACGCGGAAAAGGCGCGCGTCGATGCGAACACCGCACGGCTGCGCGCGCTTCGCTTGGCGCAGGAGGCCGCGAACCCGCAGTCCGCGGTGGTCAAACCCGTGACCGCCAAGAAGGCCAAGCCGGCGGCCGCGAAGAAGGCCAAGCCCGCACCCGATAAACCTGCAGCCGAGAAGAAGGCGGCCGCTCGCGTCAGCAATCCGGCGCGTCGCGCCTCCTTACCGCGGTCCAGCTCTTGAGCGGCGCGCCCCCGAACGTCGCGATCGACGCGCGCCGCGTCAGACGGGCCGTCAGTCTCTACGGCCAGCCGAGCAATGCGCGCAGCATCGCGGAGCTTGCCATCACGTTCCTGCCGCTCGCGGCGCTGTGGGCCGTCGCCTGGGTCGCTGTCCTGCTCGGCTTCTGGTGGGTAGCGGCGCTGCTGGCGGTTCCGTCGGCGGGATTTCTCGTGCGCCTGTTCATGATCCAGCACGATTGCGGTCACGGCGCGTTCTTCTCGGATCGCCGCGCGAACGACTGGGTCGGTCGCGTCATCGGCGTGCTGACGCTGACGCCTTACGGTTTCTGGCGGCGCAGTCACGCGATCCATCATGCGACGTCGGGCAATCTCGACCGCCGCGGCATCGGCGATCTCGATGTGTTGACGGTTGAGGAGTATCTCGCGCGCTCGCGCTGGGGACGGCTCAAGTATCGCCTTTACCGGAATCCTGTCGTGATGTTCGGCATTGGCCCCGCGTTTCACTTCCTGGTGCAGCAACGGGTCCCCGTGGGGCTTCTGCGCGCGGGCTGGCAGCCGTGGGCGAGCGCGATGGCAACCAACGTCGTGATCGCGCTGATCGTCGCGCCGCTCATCTGGTTCGTCGGCGTGCGCGCGTTGCTGATCGTGCATCTCCCGGTTTCGCTGCTCGCCGGCTCGATCGGTGTGTGGCTGTTCTATGTGCAGCATCAGTTCGAGCATACGAGCTGGGACGAGGACGACGCCTGGATGCTGCACGAGGCGGCATTGCACGGCAGCTCGCACTACGATCTGCCAGCCGTGTTGCGCTGGTTCACGGCCAATATCGGCGTGCATCATGTGCATCACCTGTGCAGCCGGATTCCGTATTATCGGCTGCCGCGCGTGCTGCGCGACTATCCCGAGCTGCGGGATGTCGGTCGCCTGACACTGCTCGACAGTTTTCGTTGCGTCCGTCTGGTGCTGTGGGACGACGTACAGCGCCGATTGGTATCATTCCGTGAAGTCCGCCTCGCACGGCAGAGCATTCGTTAACGCTGCGCGGCGCGAATTGGTTAGGCGATTGCCTGCATTGCGGGTATGATCGCTCCACTGTTGGGACTGTCCGAAGACTCAGGCACCGACAGCAGAGAGATGCGTGCGCTCCCGCCTGTTACGGAAGGAGAGCGCATGCTCCAGTTCCAGAATTCGAACGCGCAGGACCATCGTCGCAAGGCGAGGATGTGCGGCAACCTCGCTGCCTTCGCGCGATCGAAGATCGATCGCACGCAATTGCTTCGGATGCGCGATGCTTTGTTGGCGCGCGCCGCCATTGGCGACTGGTTCGACAGCCTGCCGCCAATGCCGCCCGCGAACTCGAACGCCCTCACGGCGCGTCACGCCTGATCGCGCGCATTTACGCCAGCGGCGCCTGCGCCGCTCTTTGATTTCGGTTGTGCTGCAGACGACGGAGGGCTCGGTGCCCGCGAGTGCTCGATCCAACGGCTCTACCCGGTTCGACTTCTCCGCGTCGGCGGAGCTCTTTCCGTGCCGCGGCCGCAAGGGCAAGACCCCGGTCGGCTATAGGCGTTTCGACACCGCCGCGCAGGCGGTCCGTTTTGCCATCGAGGAGTTGCCAGCTCCGCTTCTCCTTGGAACCTACCTCGAGGTGGACGACGCACGTTTC
>JAXDNZ010000132.1:0-8268 GCA_034669185.1 Hyphomicrobiales bacterium | reverse complement strand
CGCGCCTGCGCCCTTCGGCTCGTTTTTTTTCGCCAGGTTGTGATAGCGATCGCCCGGCAAGCCCGGAGAGCTCACCCAGGCGACGTCCTTCTGCTTGGCGAGCCAGGTCGAGACTTCCTGCGCGTTGTCGCAATGGCGCTGCATCCGCAGCGGCAGCGTCTCGATGCCGGTGAGGATCAGGAACGCGTTGAAGGGCGAAAGCGCCGGACCGAGATCGCGCAGGCCGAGCACGCGGCACGCGATCGCGAAGGCGAAGTTGCCGAAGGTCTCGTGCAGCACCATGCCGTTATATTCGGGGCGCGGCTCCGACAGCATCGGGTAGCGCCCCTCGCGCGACCAGTTGAACGTGCCGCCGTCGACGATCAGTCCGCCGATCGAGTTGCCGTGGCCGCCGAGAAACTTGGTGAGCGAGTGCACCACGATGTCGGCGCCATGCTCGATCGGCTTGCACAGGTAGGGCGTTGCCAGCGTGTTGTCGACGACCAGCGGCACGCCGGCCTTGCGCGCGATGTTGGAGACCGCCTCGAGGTCGGTGATGACGCCGCCCGGATTGGCGATCGACTCGCAGAAGATCGCCTTGGTCTTGCCCGTCACCGCGCGCTCGAAGCTCGGGATGTCGTCCGGGTCGGCCCACACCACGTTCCAGCCGAAGCTCTTGAACGCGTGATTGAACTGGTTGATCGATCCGCCATAAAGCTTCTTCGAGGCGACGAATTCGTCGCCCGGCATCATCAGCGCCTGCATCACGATGACCTGCGCGGCGTGACCGGACGCGACCGCAAGCCCCGCGGTGCCGCCTTCGAGCGCCGCGACGCGCTCTTCCAGCACAGCGTTCGTGGGATTGCCGATGCGCGTGTAGATATTGCCGAATGCCTGCAGACCGAACAGCGAAGCCGCGTGGTCGACGTCATCGAACACGAACGACGTCGTCTGATAGATCGGCGTCGCGCGCGCGCCGGTGGTCGGATCGGGCTGCGCGCCGGCATGGATGGCCAGCGTGTTGAAACCCGGCGTGCGTTCGTTGTCGGTCATGGCGGCCTCGCGTTGACGGAACAAACTGGGAGTCCCGGTTTATCGGACGGAGGAGGGGCGTCAAGGCGGCAAAAAAGCGTGCACACGCCGCTTACCGAACCTTGATGGCGGCGACGCGGATCAGGCGTCGCCGTCACGAACGACGCGCGCCATGGCGCCGCCGCCGAGCGTCTGCCGATCGAGCGACATGCGCTGCACGCCTTTGCCAAGCAGATGTGCGCGCTTGGAGGTCAGTGTGCGCGAGTTGACGCCGATCCAGCCGATCTCGCTGGAGAGGCGGCCGTATTCAATCTTGGGGCAACGGTTCATGACCACTTTCATGCCGTTCTGTTCGGCGAGCGCGGCTGCTTCATCGTTGCGCACCGTGAGCTGCATCCAGATCACGCGTGGCTTCGGATCGAGAGCGAGCGCTTCCCGCACGATCGGCAGCGCGTAGTTCGAGGCGCGAAAGATATCGACCATGTCGATCGGCTCGGGGACGTCGGAGAGCTTGCCGTAGATCTTCCGCCCGAGCAGTTCCTTGCCGGCGAGTCCCGGATTGATCGGGATCATGTTGTAGCCGCGCTCGCCCAGATACTTGAACGCGAAATAGCTCGGCCGGTTGTCCTTCGCGGACGCGCCGACCATCGCGATGGTCTTCACGGTGTTGAGGATGCCGCGGATGTAGCTGTCGTCGTAACGATCGTGATTCATGATGCCGTCCGGTCACGGCATCATATGGCGGTCACGCGGTCAAAGGTCCAGCGCGCGCGCCCGGCTTGGGCGCGCGCCGGTCCGATCGCGGGGCGTCAACGCGGCAGGATGTTGAGCGGCTTGCCGGGGCGGGTGGAGGCGGTCTTGATCGGCTTGACCGGCGTCGCGGTCCTGCTCGATGCCGCCACGGCGGGTTGGATCGGCGCGGTCGGGCCCGGCGAATACTTGGCCATGACCGTCTGGCAGGCGGCGCTGAGCTGGCTCTTGTTCTGGATCATGCAGGCGGTGGTGCGGGCGCGATCCGGAATGGTGGCCGAGCAGACGCGGAAGGCGTCATCGATACAGGCCTGCTGCTCTTCGGCGGTTTGCGCGATCGCGGCGGTCGACAGCGTCAGCAGGGCCAAGGCGGTGGCCAGCGTGATACGGTTCATGGAGGTCCCCTTTATCTTCTCGGGGACTGTGATGCCCGTGCCGCCCGGCACCAGCCATTCCGTCCCCTTCATCGGTTAGACGCCGGAAGGGGCCAAAAGGTTCAAACGGAGCGGGGGGACGGGCGCGGAAGCGTCATCAGGCTTAAGAAACGGTGTTTTTCTCGGCCAAAGCGGCCCGAAGGCGGGCATTTTCGGCCTCGAGGGCGCCGATCCGCTCCTGCACAGTCCCAAGAAGGCCCTCGACCTCGGCCTCGGTCAGGCGCGCCGTGATGTGCTGGGAGCAGTTCACGTCCCACGCCTCGATGGTGAAGAGGATCACCCGTTCGGGCTTGGCCCGATAGTCATGGTCGAACAGCTTTGCGATCAGTGTGTCGTCGTTCTCGACGACCCGCGCGCGGCCCCACAGCTTGATGCGCTGGCGGCGCGAGAAATCGATCAGGAACAGATACGCGCGATCGTTCTCCGACAGATGGCCGAGCGTGATGTATTGCCGATTGCCGCGATAGTCGGCGAAACCGAGCGTGCGTTCGTCCACGACCTTGATGAAGCCCTTTGGCCCGCCGCGATGCTGGATATAGGGCGCGCCATCGGCCGACGCGGTGCCGAGAAATGCCGTGTCCTGCTCGGCGATGAAGACCGCCAGCTCCGGCGTCACGCGGTCCGGGAAGCCGGCCGCGATCTTGTCCGCATAGGCGCGCGCGGAGCCGCGCTCGGCTTGGGCGCGGCGCGCCGCCGATGTGAAGACGACCTCGCTGTTAGACATGCTGGTCCATCCGCCGACAGAGAGAGGCCCAAATGGCCTCTTCCTGTCGTTACGGCGATGCCCGCGCGGTCACAAGCGGTTGAAAGAGGCTCAGCCGCCGGAAAGTACTTTCTGGCAACGAGCGCTGATGCGCGAGTAATTCGACTGCAGGCAGCCCTGGATCGCGCCGGCATCGTTCATGCCTTTGCAGAACCGCGCCGCGTCACCGCGGCATGCTGCGCGCTGTTGCGGCGTGCCCTGCGCGAGCGCGGCGCTGGCGAACGTCAGGGCGGCGAGCGCGATGGTCAAACGGAGAGTGGACATCCGGTAATTCCTCTGTTCGGGTTATCGGGGATCTCGGGGATACACCGGTCAAACGTGTCACTATCGTGACGGGTTCCGCTAACGATCCTCCCAGTTCGGCTCCCGCTTCTCGATGAACGCGCCGATACCCTCGGCGGCGTCGCGCGCCAGCATATTTTCGACCATCACCTCGGACGCGTAGCGATAGGCGTCGGCGAGCGGCATTTCGAGCTGGCGGTAGAACGCTTCCTTGCCGATCTTCACAGTCAGCGCCGACTTCGAGGCGATGCGGCGTGCGAGCGCGAGCGCGGCCTCGCGTTCGGTGCCGGCCGGCACCACGCGGTTCACGAGACCGATGCTGCGCGCGTCCTCGGCATCGATCAGATCTCCGGTGAGCAGCATCTCCATCGCGGCTTTCCGCGACACGTTGCGCGAGAGCGCGACCATGGGCGTCGAGCAGAACAACCCGATGTTGACGCCGGGCGTCGCGAACTTGGCAGCGTCCGATGCGACCGCGAGATCGCAACTTGCGACGAGCTGGCAGCCTGCGGCGCTCGCGGGGCCTTGCACGCATGCGATCACGGGCTTCGGCAAGCGCACGATCGCCTGCATCATCGCGCTGCAAGCGTCCATCAGGTCCTTGAAATAGGCGCGGCCGCGATCCGGATCGCCGCGACGCGCCGTCATCTCCTTCATGTCGTGCCCCGCCGAGAACGCCGGGCCGTTCGCCGCCAGCACGACGGCGCGTACGCGCTCATCGTTGGCGATCGCGGCGAGGCTTTCGGTGAGCGCGGCGAGCAGTGCTTCGGAGAGACTATTGCGCTCCTTCGGCCGGTTGAGCGTAAGCACCGCGATGTCGCCCCGATCCTCGCGGAGCAGGACGGGAGCGGTGCGGAGGGGTGCGTTCATGGCCGGAACTTAAACCGCTGCACGCGGGGCGCAAGAAGGAACAGGCGAGCCGAACGAGAGGGTCGGCAAAGACGGATTGATGCTCCGGCCTTTCCCGCCTATCCGTGACGCGACGGGAAGGGAGGCGGCATGGGGGAGGAGAGAAAGCCGGGCGTGATGTCGGCCGCCGAGGTTCGGCAATTGCTCGAGCGGGAGTTCTCGCAGGCATTCCATCGCGATTCCGGCAACACGATCGAGGATGCCTGGCACGGCGGCTGCCGTATCCGGCGCAAGTTCAGCGCGCGGATGCTGCGTCCCGGCGGCACGATTTCCGGGCCAACGATGATGGCGATGACGGACTTCGCGATGTATGTGGCAATCCTCGCATCCATCGGGCCGGTGCCGCTCGCGGTCACGACCAATCTCAACATCAACTTCCTGCGCAAGCCCGCGCAGCGCGATCTTATCGCCGAGGCACGGCTGATGAAGCTCGGCAAACGCCTCGCGGTCGGCGAGGTCCTGATCTGGTCTGACGGCGAGGAGGAGATGGTCGCGCACGCGACCTCGACGTATTCGATCCCGCCACCTGAGCGGCGAGCCTGATGGTTCTATCATACCTATTTTATATCCAATTGTTTTGATTGCATATTTTATCAGCTGAGTGCGTTGACGGTGTCGACCCTCACGTGTAAAACGCGCCTCCATTCGGCGGCCGTGTCCGCCGCTTTCCCACGGATGATGCCATGACCACCTATTCGGCGAAGGCCGCCGACATCGAGAAGAAGTGGGTGCTGATCGACGCCAAAGGGCTGATCGTCGGCCGCCTTGCCACGATCGTCGCGATGCGCCTGCGCGGCAAGCACAAGCCGACCTACACGCCCCATGTCGATGACGGCGACAACGTCATCATCGTCAATGCCGAGCAGGTCGTGCTCACCGGGCGCAAGCGCGAGAACAAGGTCTACCGCCATCACACCGGCCACATCGGCGGCATCAAGGAGCGTACCGCGAAGTACATCCTCGAGAGCCGTTTCCCCGAGCGCGTGGTGGAGAAGGCGATCGAGCGGATGCTGCCGCGCGGACCGCTCGCGCGCGTGCAACTCGGCAATCTGCGCGTCTACAAAGGCCCGGATCATCCGCATGAGGCGCAGAAGCCCGAGACGCTGGACATCGCCGCCATGAACCGCAAAAACACAAGGAGCGCGTGACCATGGCCGAATCCATGCAGTCGCTCGATCAACTGGGCGCGCTAAAGCCGGCCACGCCCGAAGCGCCGAAATACGTCCAGAAGCTCGACAAACAGGGCCGTGCCTACGCGACCGGCAAGCGCAAGAACGCAGTCGCGCGCGTATGGATCAAGCCGGGCGCGGGCAAGATCTTGGTCAATGAGCGTGCCGTCGAGGTCTTCTTTGCGCGGCCGGTGCTGCGCATGCTGATCCAGCAGCCGATCGTCGCGACCAATCGCGCCGGGCAATACGATGTGATCTGCACGGTCTCGGGCGGCGGGCTGTCGGGACAGGCCGGCGCGGTGCGCCACGGCATCTCCAAGGCGCTCACCTATTTCGAGCCGGATCTGCGCGGCGCGCTCAAGCGCGGCGGATTCCTCACCCGCGACAGCCGCGTGGTCGAGCGCAAGAAGTACGGCAAGGCCAAAGCGCGGCGCAGCTTCCAGTTCTCCAAGCGCTGAGCGCGTCTTACATCGCATTCCGAAAGGGCGCGCTCCGGCGCGCCCTTTTTGTTTGGAACGTTCGGTGACGTCCCGGAGACCAATCGTCCGGGCGCGCCGGGACCCATCTGGCGGAAGAAACCGGCGCGTCGCGTTAATCCTTGTTAACCGGTGCAGACGCATGCAACCGGTCCTGCACGCGGCGGAAACCGGCTGTTTACCGTACCGCGGCTAGGATCGCGCTCATGATCCGTTCGCGTACCATTGCCGACGTCGAGTCCGACATCGTGGCGTTGCGTGCCGCGGCCGAGCGGGCCGGAACCGCGCTCGCCTGCCTGTTCTCGACTGCCGACGAGTTCGAGGCCGACATCGTGCGCGTGCGCCGCGAGCAGGGGGCATACGGCCCGCCGCGCCGCCGCTCCTATCGTGCGCTGGCCTGGCTCATGCTGACCGCGCTGCTCGTGATCGCCTTCGTCCTGGTTTGATTCCGGTCTCGTTGATGAAAAAAGGGCGCCGCGCGGCGCCCTTTTTCGTTTTGTCGGTGGCGGAGCGACGCTCAGCCCGAATAGTACATGACGAATTCGACCGGATGCGGCGTGTGCTCGAAGCGGATCACTTCCGTCATCTTCAGCTCGATGTAGCTGTCGATGAAGTCGTCGTCGAACACGCCCCCGGCGGTCAGGAAGTCGCGGTCCTTGTCGAGACAGCCGAGCGCCTCCCGGAGCGAACCGCAGACCGTCGGGATCTTCTTGAGCTCCTTCGGCGGCAGATCATAGAGATCCTTGTCCATCGCCTGGCCCGGATCGAGCTTGTTCTTGATGCCGTCGAGGCCGGCCATCAGCATCGCGGCGAACGCCAGATACGGATTGGCGAGCGGATCGGGGAAACGCACTTCGACGCGCTTGGCCTTCGGGTTGGTGGTGTAGGGAATGCGGCACGAGGCCGAGCGGTTGCGCGCCGAGTAGGCGAGCAGCACCGGCGCTTCGAAGCCCGGTACCAGGCGCTTGTAGGAATTGGTGGTCGGGTTCGAGAACGCGTTGATCGCCTTGGCGTGCTTGATGATGCCGCCGATGTAGTGCAGGCAGGTCTCCGAGAGGTCGGCGTACTTGTTGCCGGCGAACACCGGCTTGCCGCCCTTCCAGATCGACTGATGGCAATGCATGCCCGAGCCGTTGTCGCCGTAGACCGGCTTCGGCATGAACGTCGCGGTCTTGCCGTAGATCTGCGCGACCTGGTGGATGCAGTATTTGTAGACCTGCATCATGTCCGCCATGTAGGTCATCGGCGAGAATTTCAGGCCGAGTTCGTGCTGCGCGGAAGCCACCTCGTGGTGATGCTTCTCGACCTTCGCGCCCATCTTGGCCATCGCGGCAAGCATTTCGCCGCGCATGTCCTGCGCTGAATCCTGCGGCGGCACCGGGAAGTAGCCGAGCTTGGTGCCGATGCGGTGGCCGAGGTTTCCGCCCTCGTAGGAGGTGTCGTAGTTGGTCGGCAGCTCGATCGAGTCGAGCTTGAAGCCGGTGTTGTACTGATCGGCCTTGAAACGCACGTCGTCGAACACGAAGAATTCGGCTTCCGGGCCGAAGTAGATCGTATCGCCGACGCCCATCGACTTCACCATCGCCTCGGCCTTCTTGGCGATACCGCGCGGATCGCGGTTGTAGGGCTCGCCGGTGGTCGGCTCGAGCACGTCGCAGGTCAGCACCAGCGTCGTCTCGGCGAAGAAGGGATCGATGCAGGCGGTCGCGGGATCCGGCATCAGGCACATGTCGGACTCGTTGATCGCCTTCCAGCCGGCGATCGAGGAGCCGTCGAACATCTGCCCTTCGGCGAAGGTGTCCTCTTCGATCATGGTCCGGTCGAAGGTGACGTGCTGCCACTTGCCGCGCGGATCGGTGAACCGGAAATCGACGTATTTGACGTCGTTGTCCTTGATCATTTTCATGACTTCTTTAGCGGTCGCCATAGCGTTTCCCTTGTTGATGACTGCGCGCGAGGAGATGGGCCTGCGGCTAGATTGCGTCGACGCCGGATTCTCCGGTTCTGATCCGGATCGCTTCTTCGATGTTTGAGACGAAGATCTTGCCGTCCCCGATCCGGCCTGTCTGGGCAGCGCGACGGACCGCCTCGACCGCTTTCTCGACCATGTCGTCGCCGAGCACAACTTCGATCTTCACCTTGGGGAGGAAATCCACGACGTACTCGGCGCCCCGATAGAGTTCGGTGTGTCCCTTCTGGCGTCCGAAGCCCTTGGCCTCGGTGACGGTGATGCCCTGCAGACCGACTTCCTGCAGCGCCTCCTTCACCTCGTCGAGCTTGAAGGGCTTGATGATCGCTTCGAGCTTTTTCATGCGTTCTTTTTGCCTCCCGACTCCGGAAATGCGCGCGCAGCGGCGGAGTCGCCGAGAAGTTAGCAGGGTCCATGCCAAGCCGTGAGATGGGCGGAAAAACCAAAGCCTTTCAGCCGGTTATCGCCAGAACCGAAGGTTTTTCATCGATCGCGATTCCGGGCC
>JAXDNZ010000131.1:0-5102 GCA_034669185.1 Hyphomicrobiales bacterium | reverse complement strand
GGTAATGTCCAGCGCCGTCATTCTTCAGGCCATCAACGGCATCTCGCTCGCGGCATTGCTGTTCCTGTTGTCGAGCGGGTTCACGCTCACCTTCGGGCTGATGCGCGTCGTCAACATGGCGTATGGCGCGTACTACCTGCTCGGCGGCTATGTCGGCTATTCGGTGGTCCGAGCGACGGGCAACTTCGAGCTTGCCATCGTGTGTGGTGGGCTGACGATCGTCGTGCTCGGCTATTTTGTCGATCGCTTTCTCATCCGCCCGATCGGTTCCAACCATCTGGCGCAGGTGCTTCTGACCGTTGGCGTCGCATTCGTCATCGGCGAGGTGTGCCTCGCGGTGTGGGGCGGCGATAATCTCCGCGTCCAGACGCCGTCGTATCTGCGCGGATCGATCGCGCTGCCGGGTGACATCTATTACCCGCGCTACCGCTTCGCGCTGATCCTGTTCGGCGTATTCACGTCGGTAACGTTGTGGTTTCTCTACAAGAAGACGCAGATCGGTGCCGTGGTTCGCGCGGGTGTTGACGACCGCGAGATGGTGAACGCGACCGGCATCAACGTCGATCGCCTGTTCGCTCTGGTGTCAGCGCTTGCGTCGTTTCTCGCGGGCGCGGCAGGCGTGGCAGGCGGCGCGTTCCTGACGCTCAACCCTGGCGCCGAATGGGACATCCTCGTCCTCGCGCTCGTAGTCGTGATCATCGGCGGCCTCGGCAGTCTCGAAGGCGCGATTCTCGGCAGCATTATCGTCGGTCTGCTCGACGCCTATGGCCGCTGGCTGTTTCCCGAGCTCTCCTATTTCATCCTGTTTGGGCCGATGGCGATCCTGCTCCTATTCCGGGCAACCGGAATTTTCGGCAAGGAGCACTAGCGATGGCTCCGCGCGCCGCGCTCACCATTGCGCTCATCGCTATTGCATTCTGCGCGCCGCTCTTCGCCAGCGAGTTCTGGGTCACGCTGCTGATGCAGATCATGATCTTCGGCCTGCTGGCGCTTTCGACCGACCTTCTGCTCGGCCAGGCGGGGCTTTTCTCGCTCTGTCACGCTGCCTTCTTCGCGCTCTCGGCCTACACGGTTGCGATCCTTCAGGTCCGCCATGGCTTCGGCACTGCGTTGGCTGCTCCCATTGGCATTCTTGCCGGCACGGCGCTCGCGTTCGTATTCGCTTCGGCCGTACGGACCCGCGGCGTCTATTTCATCCTGATCACGCTCGCCTTCGGATACATCGTGTGGGGCGTCGCATACCGCTGGGCTTCGTTCACCGGCGGTGACAACGGGGTGACGGGCGTTCCATTTCCGTCACTCGGCTCGCTGCGGGTCGCGAGCACGACCGATTACTACTACGTCGTGCTTTCGGTAGTGCTGGTCGTTGCGGCCGCGTATCGGGTGCTGGTGACGTCGCCATTCGGTTTGGCGCTGCGAGGCATCAAGTCGAGCGAGTCGCGCATGCGCAGCCTGGGGTACAATGTCGGGCAACATCTCTACGTGGCGTTCGTGCTCTCCGGATTGATCGCCAGCATCGCTGGCGTGCTCTACGTCTATTTCAATCGCTTCGTGAATCCGACCGCAGCCTCGTTTCCGATTTCGGTTGAAGCCGTACTGATGACGATCGTTGGCGGCACCGGCACGATTCTTGGCCCGTTCCTTGGCTCCGGCATCATCCTCGTGCTGCGCAATTGGGCGAGCGGATACTTTCATTATTACACCGCCGTGCTCGGCGTTGTGTTCATCGTGACCGTGCTGTGGGCGCCACAAGGCATCATGGGCCTGCTCGCGCGCTGGCGCTCCGGAAACCGTGGAGAGGGCGCATGAGCGGCGCCCCGGCTATCGCGGTCGAACGGCTCGCGAAAGTGTTTGGCGGGCTGCGCGCCGTCGATGATGTTTCGCTGTCCGTCGAGGCGGGCGAACGGCGCGTGCTGATCGGCCCGAACGGTGCGGGCAAGACCACGCTGTTCCACTGTATCGCCGGAACGCAGCAGGCGACCCATGGCTCGGTGTGGATGTTCGGCACCAATATCACGACACTCGCCGAACACCGCCGCACAGGGCTCGGCATGGGGCGGACGTTCCAGATCTCCAACGTCTGCACCGACCTCACGGTGATGGAGAACCTCACGCTCGCGATGCTCGGCACCGATCGACGCAAGTGGGTCATGTACAAGTCTGCGCGCGTGTTCGCAGGCCTCCGCGATCGCGGTTCGGCTGAACTGTCACGGGTCGGCCTCCAGGGACGCGCCGACGAGACGGTCAAATTCCTTTCCTATGGGGAGCGGCGCCAACTCGAACTCGCGCTTGCGCTCGCATCGAACCCGAAGGTCGTGCTGCTCGACGAGCCTTGCGCGGGCCTTTCACCGAGCGAACGGCAACGCTTCTCAGGCCTGATCCGTGAACTTCCGCGCGACATCACGTTGGTGATGATCGAGCACGACATCGATATCGCGCTTGCGCTCGCCGATCGTGTGACGGTGCTCCATCGCGGCAACATTATCTTCGAGGGAACGCCCGGCAAGGTGCAGACCAACGCTCAGGTGCGGGAGGTCTACTTTGGCCGCGTCTGAACAATTGCTGTCCGTCCGCGACGTGCACACCTATTACGGCGACAGCTATGTGCTGCATGGCCTGAGCATCGAATTGCAGCGCGGGCGCATCATTTGCATCCTTGGCCGCAACGGCATGGGCAAGACCACGCTGATCCGCACCATCGCGGGACTGACGCCGCCGCGCCGGGGCGAGGTGATCTTCGAGGGCCGCGCATTCCAGAACGAGCCGCCTTACGCAATTGCGCAAGCGGGTGTCGCGATCGTTCCGCAGGGCCGGCGGATCTTCAAGTCGCTCTCTGTGCGCGAAAACCTTGCGTTGCCCACCAGCTCACTCGCGGGACGCGGGCGCGTGCACCAGGTTGCGGGCCGTAAGCATTGGACTATGGACGAGGTTTTGCGGGAATTCCCGCAGCTTCAGCAGCGGCTCTCAAGCGCTGGCGGTTCGCTCAGCGGCGGCGAGCAGCAGATGCTCGCGATCGGGCGCGCTCTGATGGCGAACCCGAAACTGATCCTAATGGACGAGCCTTCCGAGGGGTTGTCACCCAAGCTCGTCCAGCGGGTCGAGGAGATCATGCGGCGCCTGCGCGAAGGCGGCCTCTCGATATTGCTGGTCGAGCAGAACCTTCAACTCGCGTTGTCGGTCGCGAACAGCATTTACGTTATCTCGTCGGGCAGCTTTGTGTTCCACGGAACGCCCGCTGAGCTCTCGGGGCGCAAGGATATCCTGGACAGCCATCTCGGCGTCGCGGCGCATTAGCAGATCGCACGAGGCTCCCACCGATGACACCTGAGCACGGCCGCAGGTGCTGCACCGGTATCTGGGCGGTCAGGCGCTCGACTCCGATCTCGCAATCGCAGCGTCAGAATTGTCCGGGGTAATGGCAGGCCACGAGGTGACCGCTGCGCTGCCGGACGAGCGCCGGAACGACCTCGACGCAAAGAGGCTTCGCGATCGGGCAGCGCGTTCGGAAGACGCATCCCGACGGCGGATCGATCGCGCTCGGAGGCTCGCCGGTGAGCGGCAGGCGCTCGCGCTTGCGCTCCGCGTCCGCGTCCGGGATCGGTACTGCCGAGATCAGATAGCGCGTGTAAGGATGGAGCGACACGGTGAACAGGTCCTCAGCTGGGGCAATCTCCATCACCTTGCCGAGGTAAAACACCGCGATGCGGTCGGAGATGTGGCGCACCACCGCAAGATCGTGCGCGATGAACAGATAGGTCAGCTTGAAGCGTTCCTGCAGCTCGATCAGCAGGTTGATGATTTGCGCCTGGATGTTCACGTCGAGCGAGGAGATCGGCTCGTCGGCGATGATGAATTCGGGCCTGAGCGCGAGCGAGCGAGCGATCGAGATGCGCTGGCGCTGCCCTCCGGAAAACTCGTGCGGATAACGGATCGCCATCTTCGGATTGAGACCGACGGCACCGAGCAGTTCCTCCACGCGCTCTGCGGCTTCCGCCGCCGTCGCGGCTAGGCCGTGAAAACGAATGGGCTCACTCAGGATATCGCCGACGGTCATGCGCGGATTGAGCGACGCATACGGATCCTGGAACACCATCTGCATGCGGCGGCGCAGCGGCCGGATCGCGGCCGCCGTCGCGCCAGCAATTTCTTGGCCCGCGAAGCGGATCGATCCCGCGGTCGGCTCGTGGATGCGAACGACGAGGCGCGCGAAGGTCGACTTGCCGCAGCCCGACTCGCCAACGATGCCGACGGTTTCGCCCGCCGCCACGTCCAGATCGACGCCCTCGACCGCGCGCACGACTTTCTTCGGACCGAAGAAGCCGTCGCGCTGCAGCGGGAAGTGCTTGACCAGGCCGCGCACGGATAACAGCGGCCCGGTGACGTCGTCTGACGTCGTTTCGGCTGGCGCGACAACGGCCCGCGCGCTCGCCACTAGCGCGGTCGCGGGCGGCGGCAGCGGCTCGCCTGATTGCGTCACCCAGCAACGCGCCTTGCGCCCCGGCGCCAGTTCCATGAGCGCCGGATGCTCGTCGCACTTGGCGATGCGGAACGGACAGCGCGCGGCAAAACGGCAGCCCGACGGAACCGCGAGCGGATCAGGCGGCGCGCCCTCGATTGTGGTCAGGCGCCGCGTGCCGGGGAGGTGCCGGTCAATGCGCGGCACCGCGTTGATTAGCGCCCAGGTATAGGGATGACGCGGATCGGCCAGCACAGTTTCAGTCGGTCCCTCCTCCACCACCTCACCCGCATACATCACGATGACGCGCTGGCAGACGTTGGCGATCACGCCCAGCGCATGACTGATTAGAATGATCGCCGCGCCGAAGTCGCGGTTCAGCTCCACGATCAGATCGAGGATTTGCGCCTGGATGGTAACGTCGAGCGCGGTGGTCGGCTCGTCGGCGATCAGCAACGCGGGCTCGTTGGCAAAGCCCATCGCAAGCATCACGCGCTGGCGCATACCGCCGGAGAATTGGTGCGGATAGGAGCCGATCGCGCGCTCAGGCGCGGTGATCCCCATGCGCCCGAGCAGCGACACAGCGCGAGTGGTCGCCTCCCGCTCGCTGAAGCGGCCATGCGCCCGCATGGTCTCGACCAGTTGA
>JAXDNZ010000130.1:0-7552 GCA_034669185.1 Hyphomicrobiales bacterium | reverse complement strand
GTCCCGTGTCGCTCACGCACCTGCCGCTCTCGTGGTACGGCGCATGGTGGCCTTTCCGTCACCCGTTGGATTTTCTCGGCGGCGACGGCGGCGGCGGGCTCGGCGCCGGCCCCGGCGTCACCGTCGGCGCCGCGCTGGCGCTGAAAGGTTCGGGCCGGATGGCGATCGGCATCTGCGGCGACGGCGATTTCCTGATGGGTGTCACCGCGCTCTGGACGGCGACGCATTACCGCATTCCGCTGCTGATCGTGGTCGCCAACAATCGCTCGTTCTACAACGACGAAGTCCATCAGGAGCGCGTCGCGCACATGCGCAACCGGCCGGTCGAAAACAAGTGGATCGGCCAGCGCATCGCCGATCCCGATGTCGACATTGCGGCGCTCGCCCGTGCGCAGGGTGCGCGCGGCTTCGGGCCGGTCGAGGAATTACGCCGGCTCGAGCCGATGTTCGCCGAAGCGATCGCGGTGGTCGAATCCGGCGGCGTCGCGGTCGTCGATGTGCGCGTCGCGCCCGGCTACACGCCGGCGATGACCGCCGCGGTGTCGAACGCCGAGAGGAAAGCGTGACGCCGATCCTTGTCGTCGACGACATCGTGAAAAGTTTCGAGACGCCGGACGGCATCACGACCGCGGTCGATCACATCTCGTTCGACGTCGCCCCCGGCGAATTTCTCGCCGTGATCGGCCCGTCGGGTTGCGGCAAGTCGACCTTGTTCAACATCATCGGCGGGCTGCTCGGCGACTATTCCGGCCGTGTCGCGGTCGCGGGCGAGACGGTACGCGGACCGCATGCGGCGATCGGCATGGTGTTCCAGGAAGAATCGACCTTTCCCTGGCGCACCGTCACAGACAATGTCGCCTTTCCGCTCGAGATCGCCGGGCTTGCGAAAGCGGAGCGCGTCGAACGCGCGAAGCATTTCATCGACCTCGTCGGGCTCACCGGATTCGAGCGCCGATATCCGGCCGAGCTCTCCGGCGGCATGCGCCAGCGCGTCGCGATCGCGCGCACGCTCGCTTCGGAACCGAAGATCCTGCTGATGGACGAGCCGTTCGGCGCGCTTGATGAGCAGACGCGCCTGCTGCTCGGCGACAAGGTGCTGCAAATCCAGCACGAACTGAGGCAGACCTGTCTCCTCATCACCCACAATATTACCGAGGCCGTTCAGCTTGCCGACCGCATCCTGGTGATGACCTACCGGCCCGGAAAGGTGAAGCGCATGGTCGCGGTCGAGCTGCCGCGGCCCCGTTCGTCTGAAATCGTGTCGAGCGATGCGTTCGGACGCACCGTCGCGCAGATCTGGGGCGACCTGCGCGAGGAAGCGAGCCGCGGCATGCGCGACGACGAAGCGCAGCGCGGGGGCCGCAAGCCATGAATGCGCGCGCGCGCGATCGGGTCTTATCGGCGGCACTCGGCGTCGGCGTTTTGGTCGCATTCATCGCGGGCGTCGAAATCCTGATCCGCGCCGGAGCCATCAACCGTTTCATCGTGCCGCTGCCCTCGCAGATCGGCGACGCGTTCGGCCGCGTCATCGTGGAGGAAGACATCCCGCACCGCTTCCTCGTCACGGCGCGCGAGGCGCTCTGGGCGACGATGCTGCTGCTCGTGTTCGGCGTCGGGATCGGCGTGCTGCTCTATCGCGTGCGCCTGCTGCGTGACGCGACCGAGACCTGGATCGCGGCGCTCGCTTCGGCGCCGACGGTACTGATGTATCCCCTGTTCCTTGCGATCTTCGGGCGCAGCGAAACGACCATCATCATGATGGGCTTCGTCGCGGGCATTCCGGCCGTGATCCTCAAGACCATCGAGGGGCTCGCCGGCACGCGGCGCGTGCTGATCGACGTCGGGCGCAGCTTCAAGCTGTCGGAAGCGCAGCTGCTCGTGAAGATCCTGTTCCCCGCCGCGCTGCCGACGATCTTCGTCGGCCTGCGCCTCGGCATGATTTTCGCGCTGATCAACATCGTCGGCGTCGAGTACCTGATCAATTTCGGCGGTCTCGGCCAGCTCATCAACGACCTCGCCGAGCGTTATGACCTTCCCGGCACCTATGCGGCGATCTGCTTCGTCATCCTGGTCAGCGTCCTGTTCTTCTTCTTCACCGATCGGATCGAGCGATGGCTGAGACCGGCCGATTGACCAGCGCCCCGCCCGGCGCCGTCGCGGTGGCGCTGGTGCGTGCGGTGATCATCGTATTCGCGCTGATCGCCTGGGAGGCGCTCGCGCGCTCCGGGCTCCTCTTCCGCGACATCGTGCCCTCGCTCGTCGTCCTCGGCCGCGCGCTGGTCGCAGTACTGGGCGATCCGACCTTCTACCGGCACCTCGGCGTCACCGCGGGAGAGATCGCCACCGCGCTCGCGATCGGCGGCACGTCCGGGCTCGCGGTCGGCATCGCGCTGGGCGGAAGCCGCTTCCTCGGTCGCGCGTTCGAACCCTATCTTTATTATCTCGGGCCGACGCCGAAGATCATCTTTTTCCCGATCATGATCATGTGGTTCGGGGTCGGACCGGGCTCGAAGATCGCGATGGGAACGCTTTCGTGCTTCTTCCCCGTCGCGCTTTCGGCCGCCGCCGGCATGCGCGCGATCGACCCGGTGCTGATCCGCGTTGGCCGCAGCTTCCGCGCCGGCCTCTGGCACATGGTCGCGAAAATCTATCTGCCGGCGATGCGCTTTTCGGTCCTGAATGGCGTGCGGCTGGGGCTCGGCGTCGCGCTGATCGGAACGCTGCTCGCCGAGACAAAGATCTCCAATCAGGGCGTCGGCTTTCTGATCATCAACGCCTATTACACTTTCGACATGCCGCGGCTCTATGCGTTGCTGATCGTGCTGTTCGTGCTCTCGATCGGCGTGAATGCGCTGATTGGACGCCTCGGCGGCGCGAGCGTCGGTCAGGGGAATAAATGAACGCTGCCATTTCGACCACCGCGCGGCTGGCGCTTCCGCAGCACCGCACCTGCTACTACGGCGGTGCGTGGCATGCGCCGCTCTCGGGCCGCATGGGCGAGACGACCAATCCGGGAACGGGCGAAAGCCTCGGCGAGGTCGCGGACGGCGGTGCCGCCGATGTTGACGCGGCGGTCGCAGCTGCAAAAGCCGCGTTCAAGGAATGGCGCAACGTCCTGCCGCTCGAGCGGGCGAAAATGCTGCGGCGCATCGCCGAGGTCTTGCGCACGCACGCGCAGGAGCTTGCCATGATCGACGCCGCCGACGGCGGCAATCCGGTCAGCGAGATGGTGAGCGACGCGATGGTGGCGGCTGCGCAGACCGAGTTCTTCGCCGGCCTCGTCACCGAGATGAAGGGCGCATCGATCCCGATGGGCCCAAACGTGGTGAACTTCTCGGTGCGCGAGCCGCGCGGCGTCGTCGCACGGATCATCCCGTTCAATCATCCGTTCATGTTCTGCGGCGGCAAGTCCGCCGCGCCGCTCGCCGCCGGCAACACCGTGATCGTGAAGCCACCCGAGCAGGCGCCGCTCTCGTCCCTGCGGCTTGCCGAACTGATCGACGGCATCCTGCCGCCGGGCGTGTTCAATGTGATCCCTGGCGGCAAAGAGGTCGGCGCCGCGCTCGCCGGTCATCCGGGTGTCGCGATGGTCGCGCTGATCGGCAGCGTGCCGACCGGCCGCGCCGTGATGCGTGCGGCGGCCGACACCGTGAAGCCGGTGATGCTCGAGCTCGGCGGCAAGAATGCGCTGATCGCCTATCCGGACGCCGATCCCGACGAGGTCGCGGGCGCGGTCATCGCCGGGATGAACTTCACCTGGTGCGGGCAATCCTGCGGCTCGACCAGCCGCGCATTCATCCACGCGAAAATCTATGACGCGGTGCTGGCGCGCGTGAAGGAGCAGATCAAGCGCTTCAAGCCCGGGATTCCGACCGATCCGGCCACCACCATGGGGGCGATCATCTCGAAGGTTCAGTTCGAGCGGGTGATGAGCCACATCGACTCGGCCAAGCGGGAGGGCGCGCGGCTCTTGTGCGGCGGCGGGCCGCCGGCCGATCCGGCGCTCGCCAAGGGCTTCTTCGTCGAGCCGACTGTATTCGCCGACGTCACAATGGCGATGCGCATCGCCCGCGAGGAGATCTTCGGGCCTGTGCTCGGCGTTTTGAAATGGTCGAACGAGACGGCGATGCTCGACGAGGTCAATGCCGTCGAGTACGGCCTCACCTGCTCGATCTGGACCAACGACATCTCGACCGCGCACCGCACCGCGACGATGGTCGAGGCCGGGTTCGTGTGGATCAACGAGGTCGGCCGGCATTTCCTCGGCGTGCCGTTCGGCGGCGTGAAGCAGTCCGGCATCGGACGCGAGGAGTGCTTCGAGGAAATGCTGGCGTTCACGCAGGAGAAGAATATTCACGTGCGGTTGCGCAGCCCCTCATCCTGAGGAGCCGCGGGTAGCGCGGCGCGGTATCCCGATCAGACTTTGAACGTCTCGAACGTCGTCGGGTGGAACAGTTCCTCGACCGTCACGAGCCGCGACGACAAGCCCTGGCGGTGATGCTGCGCGAGGAAATATTCGAGCTGCTTGCGGTTCGGCGCGATGCCGTACGGCCAGAAATCCGCGCCCATCAGGTCGCGTGCGGCCTTCACCTGTTCTTCCATGAACGGCAGCGTCACCTTGCTGGCCGAGGTGTCCTCGAGCCGCGCCAGGCAAATCGTTTTCGCCTGCGCGAACGCCTTCAGCACCGCGGCCGGTAGCCAGGGGTGCTGCTCGACCAGCGTGCGGCGCACGCCGACGAGATGCATGATCGGGAAGATTCCGGTTTGGCGGAAGTAATCTCTCGCAGTCGCCATCGGATCGGGAAACAGCCAGCCGATGTTCGGTTTGCCCTGCTCGAAGCAGGACGGCGTACGCGGACCGATGAAGGCGTCGATCTCGCCCGCTTCCAGCATGGCGTTGAGCGTGCGCCCTTCCGGCGCGGCATCGAGCCTGATCGTGGGTGGCAGCGTGACGGCGATCTTCTCGACGCGCCCCGCCTGCTCCAATCCGCCCCTGATCCAGTGGATGTCCGACGGCGTCACGCCGTACTGGTCCTCCAGCAATGCGCGCGCCCAGACATTCGCGGTGAGCTGATATTCGGAGATTCCGATCCTGCGGCCTTTCAGATCCGACGGCTGCTTGATGCGGTCGGTGCGCACATAGATCGAGGTGTGGCGGAACGCGCGCGACACGAAGGCGGGGATCGCCACATAGGCGAAGCTGGCTTGCGCCGTCTTCACCACCGAGCTCGACATCGAGAGCTCGCAGATGTCGAATTCGGCATGGCGGAACGCACGAAAGAAGATTTCTTCGGGCTCCAGCGCCATGAACACCGGATCGACTCCATCGATCTGCACCAGACCGTCCGAGAGCGGACGGGTGCGGTCGTAATCGCGCACCGCGATGGAGAGATTGAGCTTGAACATGGTCATTCCGGCGTGAACGCGCACTCTACGGTCTGGCGCGCCGCGATCAAGCGACGTCAACCGAACATGTCGGTGGTGACCGCGGCGTACCAGGCCGACGCGTCCTGATCGTTCTTCTTGCGCACGCCGGCCGCCTCGCCGGTCTGGCTCAATTCGCTCGTGACCTGCCGGATCCTGCCCCCGCGCGCCTCGTAGGTGCCGCCGATCTTCACGCTATCGTCGGTCTCAAGCATGCTCCAGCACGAGGTGGCGTAGCGTGCCGTGACGGGGCGCGCGTCGGCCAGCTCGCCGCGAATCACCTGCGCGGCGACCTTCGCCTGGCTCACTGCCGAGAAGGCGGACTTCGGCATGTCGCCGGAGGCGCAGGCGTCGCCCAGGACATAGATGTTGCGGTCGACCGACGATTTCATCGTATCGGCATCGATCGGGCAGAAGCCGGTGTCGTCGGTGAGGCCCGCGGCGGACGCGATCCTCGGTGCGAACTGCGCCGGAATGACGTTGGCGAGCGCGGCCTTGTAGCTCGCAAGATCGGTCACGACCTCACCGGTTTTGGGATCGACGCGCTTGATCCCGCCGTGCATCTGGGGGTCCTGCCACTCGATCATGCCGGGGAAGTACTTCTCCCAGCTCTCCTGAAATACCGGCTGCAGTGGGAAGCTCGGCTTGGTGTCGAGCACGACGATCTTCGATTTGGTGTGGCCCTTGCCCTTGAGCACATGCGCGAACATGGAGACGCGCTCGTACACGGCGGGCGGGCAGCGCGCCGGATTGGGCGGGGCGATCACCACGACGGTGTCGCCATCGCTCAGCGCGTTGAGCTTCTTTGCGAGCAGCTCGGCCTGTGCGCCGCTCTTCCACGCATGCGGCATGGTGAGTGCCGCGGTTTCCGAATAGCCGGGTACGGAATCGTATTTGAGCTCGATGCCCGGCGCGAGCACCAGCCGGTCGTACGGCACGCGTCTGCCGGCGAGGATGAGGTCCTTGTTGTCGCGGTCGATCGAGGTCGCGGGAGCGAGCGCGAGGGTCACGCCTTCCTGGCGCAGCTTATCGTAGCTGAAGGTGAGCGATCCGAGCGTCCGATAGCCGCCGATGAAGAGATTGGAAAAGAACGGCGTGGTGTAGCTCTTCTGCGTCTCGACCAGCGTCACCTCGATCGCGCCGGCTGCGTCCTTCTGCACCGCACGCGCGAGCGTCGTGCCGCCGGCGCCGCCGCCGACCACGACGAGCTTCGCCTTGGCGCGGCCGATCATCTTCGGCGCTGCGAGCCCGCTATGTGCGGCGAGCGGAAGCGCCAAGGAACCGGCCGCAAGCCGGAGGACATGACGGCGGGTCGATTTCATGCCGTCAGGCTAGCGCGATCGGGTACGATTTCAATCCTTCACGCGCGCCTTATCGTCCGGCGTCACGTCGATCACGCGCGCGCGGCCGGTGATCGTCGCGGGCGGTTTGCAGTCCTTCATGCAGGGCGCGGCGTTCCAGAACGCCTTTTCGGTTGCTTCGCGGTCGTCGTCGTAGAAGCCACCTTGATTGGGCATCTTCACCTGCGCGAATGTCTCTTTTGACAGCACGAACTTGTCGTCCACGATGTCGTTGAGGAACAACACGTAGGCGACGACGGCGTAAAGGTCGTCATTGCCGAGCGACTGGCTATCGCCGAACGGCATCGCGTGGCGCACGTAGTCGAACACGCTGGAGAGATACGGAAAATACGAGCCGACGGTCCTGATCGGATCGTCGGAGGCCAGGGATCCGACGCCGCCGGCGACTTGCGGCCAGCGCGCGGCGCTCTCGCCGAACTCGCCGTGGCACGCGGCGCAGCGCGCGATGTAGACCTCTTCGCCGTCTTTCACCGATCCTTTGCCGGGCGGAAGCCCCTGCCCGTCTGGGCGCACGTCGATGTCCCAGCCGGCGACCTCGGCCGGGGTCGCGGCGCGTCCGAGCCCCAGCTTGCGCTCGGCCGCAATGGCGAGAGTGCTGAACGCGATGAGCATCACGATTGCGACGGCCGCACGCAACACACGCCAGCCCTCGTCCTGAGGAGCCCCCTCCCTTCCCTCCCCCGCAAGCGGGGGAGGGATAAAGGGAGGGGGTGTCTCGAATGATGGCAAAGGACGCGATCGTGGCCACCCTTCGAGAGGCCCGCTAC
>JAXDNZ010000129.1:0-3721 GCA_034669185.1 Hyphomicrobiales bacterium | reverse complement strand
CGACCGAGAGCACCTTCTTGGCGTGATCCTGCCCGATCACGTAGTCGTCGAGGACCTTGCGGATTTCCTTCGGCGTCGGGATGCCGTCGCGCGACTTCACCAGCGAGGACTTGTTCTCCTCGCGGATGATGTCCATGCACAGCTCAACGCACTCATCGCAGATGAACACCGTCGGCCCGGCAATGAGCTTGCGCACCTCGTGCTGGCTCTTGCCGCAAAACGAGCAGTAGAGCGTATTCTTCGAATCGCTACCGCCGACTTTGCTCATTCCCTCGTCTCCTGCGCCAATCCTACCGGCGCTCTACGAACCTGTCATACCCGTCCCGGCCCTAACATCCCCTTATCCGCACCACACACCCCGCTCTAGGCCAGCGAAGCATGGTAGGGGCCGGACAATCAAGAATTCATTAACGATACCAATCCTCGGTCGTTCCTGCATGTTCCGCGCCAATGGACGGATGTTCGACGCGAGTTACCATGGGGATTGAGGCGCGGAAAGGGCCGCGGGTGCGAGACCGGTCATGACCGGCGGCATGGTTAGCCGTCCCTCGCCCCGATCGTTTAACCCTTGGTGAGCGCGCCCCCCATGTCCTCGGGCCGCCTGTCGATCACCTTGTCGATGATGCCGAACTCTCGCGCCCCTTCGGCGGTGAGGAACGTATCGCGCTCGAGCGCATCCTCGATCTTCTTGAGCTGCTGCCCGGTGTGCTTCACGTAGATTTCGTTGAGCCGCTTTTTCAGGTTCAGGATTTCCTGCGCGTGCAGCATGATGTCGGTCGCCTGCCCCTGGAAGCCGCCGGAGGGCTGATGCACCATGATGCGGGCGTTCGGCAGCGCGAAGCGCACATCCTTGCCGCCGGCCGCGAGCAGCAGTGAGCCCATCGAGGCCGCCTGCCCGATGCACAGCGTGGACACCGCCGGCCGGATGAATTGCATGGTGTCGTAGACCGCCATGCCGGACGTCACCACGCCGCCCGGCGAGTTGATGTACATGCTGATCTCTTTCTTGGGATTGTCCGCTTCAAGAAAGAGCAACTGCGCGACGACAAGCGTCGCCACGCCGTCGTCGATGCCGCCAGTGATGAAGATGATGCGCTCCTTGAGCAGGCGCGAATAGATGTCGTAGGCGCGCTCGCCGCGGTTGGTTTGCTCGACCACCATCGGGACGAGGTAATTCATGTAGGTGTCGACGGGATCGCGCATGGGATGCCTGTGTTTGTCGCGGGCTTGGCCAAGCCGCCGCGGCGGGAGAGATCGCCACCCCATGTAGGGATGAATATCCACCAGGAGAAGACCGCTGCTCCGGCGCCGGCCTTATCCCACGATTCGGCTCATTGCGGCAGCGATTTGCCCGCTTGCCGCAGCGCCACGCCGCGTCAGGCTTTCGCCGGCGCCGCCTCGTCATCGTCCTCCCGGTAGAGCTCCTCGCGCGAGACCTTCTTGTCGGTCACCTGCGTCAGCTCGGTCAGGAAGTCGACGACCTTTTCCTCGTAGAGCGGCGCACGCAGGCTCGCGAGCGCGTTCGGATCCTTGGTGTAGAAGTCCCAGACCTGCTGCTCCTGTCCCGGGAATTGGCGCGCGCGCTCCATCAGCGCGCGCTTGATCTCGTCCTCCGAGACCTGGATCTTGTTCTTGTCGCCGATCTCCGCGATCACGAGCCCGAGCCGTACGCGGCGCTCCGCGATCTCGCGATACTCCTTGCGCGCCTTTTCTTCCGTCGTGCCTTCGTCCTCGAAGGTGCGGCCCTGCTGCTTGAGATCGTTCTCGACGGTCTGCCAGACGTTGTTGAACTCCTGATCGACCAGCGTCGGCGGCAAATCGAATTTGTGACGCTGATCGAGCGCATCCAGCAGGCTGCGCTTGAGCTTGGCGCGGCTCGCGCCGGCGTGTTCCTGCGCGATGCGGGCCTTGATGGCTTCGCGCAGCTTGGCAACCGACTCGAGCCCGATCTGTTTGGCGAAATCATCGTCGAGCGCACGCTCGCCGGGGGTCTCGACGGTCTTGGCGGTCACCTCGAACGACGCCTGCCGTCCGGCAAGGTCGGCCTTCGCATAGTTCGGCGGAAACGCCGCGCTGACGGTGCGTGTCTCGCCCGCCTTGATGCCGGCAAGCTGCTCCTCGAAGCCGGGTATGAACGACTTGGAGCCAATGACGACCTGAATGTCCTCGGCCGAGCCGCCCTCGAACGGCGTGCCGTCGATCGTGCCGGTGAATGACACCGTCACGCGGTCATTGATCTTGGCCTCGCCGTCGCCTTTGGCGACGAACGGGCGGTTCTGCTCGACGATTCGGCCGACCGCCTCGTCGATCTCCTGGTCCGTCACATCGGCGGTCAGGCGTTCGAGCTTGATGTCCTTGAAGTTCGCGAGCTCGATCTTGGGCAGAATCTCCATCGCCACCGAGTAGTCGAGGTCGGCCTTGCCATCGACCACCGCCTGGATGGCGTTCTCCTCGGTCGGAAGCTTGACCTGCGGCTCCATCGCGAGGCGCAGGCTGTTGTCGGACACGATCTTGGCATTGGCGTCGCGCACCGCGCCTTCGATCGCCTCGGTCATCACCGAGCGTCCGTACATGCGCTTCAGGTGCGACGCCGGCACCTTGCCGGGGCGAAAGCCGTTGATGCGCACCTGGTTTTTCAGCTCGTCAAGCCGCTTGTTGACCTGAGAGTCGAGTTCGGTCGCCGGGACTACCACGCGGTATTCGCGCTTCAGGCCGTCGGCCAAGGTTTCCGTCACCTGCATGATCGTCGCATTTCTCGTTGTCTGTTGGGCTCGAAACCGTCGTGGCAAATCGCGTGGTGCGGGCGGAGGGACTCGAACCCCCACGACTTGCGTCACTGGAACCTAAATCCAGCGCGTCTACCAATTCCGCCACGCCCGCATGGCATCGCGCCGGTGCGGACACCGCCGGGCGGCGCGGCTTATATCATGCCGATCCCGGCGCGCAGCAATAAATTGGCGCGGGCGGCGCTGCGGATCAGGGTTCAAGCCCCTGGCCAGGTCCGCGCGCCGCGACGAGGCGCCGGTAGACCGCCGGCAACACCTCGGACAAATCCTCCGAAATCAACCCCGGGCCCGCCTCGTTGCCCGCCTCGCCGTGCAGCCAGGTGCCCGCGCAGGCGGCCTCGAACCCCGCCATACCCTGCGCCAGCAGGCCGGCGATCATCCCGGCAAGGACGTCACCAGACCCGGCAGTCGCGAGCCACGGCCCGGCATTCTCGTTGATCGCGGCACGCCCATCCGGCGCCGCGATGACGGTGTCGGGGCCTTTCAGCAGCACGACCGCTCCGGAGGCCTTGGCGGCGGCCCTGGTGAGCTCCACTTTGGAGCTATTTTCAGGGAGTTGGACGACGGTGTTGAACAACCGCCCGAACTCACCGTGGTGCGGGGTGAGGAGGACCGCCCGGCCCGGCCGGACCGCGATGGCGGCGAACAGCGCCGCCGGATCGTCCGCAAAGCTCGTCAGCGCGTCGGCATCGAGCACCAGACCGCGCTTCGTCGACAGCGCGGTGCGGACGAAATCGCGGGTGCGCGCGCCAACGCCGGCGCCCGGACCGATCACGCAGGCGTTGAGGCGATTGTCGCCGAGCCATTCGGCGAATTCGACCGCGGTGTCGATCGCGCGAACCATCACCGAGGTCAGCGCGGCGGCATTGACGACGAGCGCATCGCGGGGCGAAGCCAGCGTCACCAGTCCCGCGCCTGCCCTCAATGCGCCGCGT
>JAXDNZ010000128.1:0-3124 GCA_034669185.1 Hyphomicrobiales bacterium | reverse complement strand
CGCGCTGGCGCACGCCACCACCAACTGCTTCCCGATGATCCTGATCTCGGGCTCGTCCGAGCGCGAGATCGTCGACCTGCAGCAGGGCGACTACGAGGAGATGGATCAGCTCGCGATCGCCAAGCCGCTGTGCAAGGCGGCGTTCCGCGTGCTGCATGCGGCCGATATCGGTATCGGCCTCGCGCGCGCGATCCGCGCCGCGGTGTCCGGCCGCCCGGGCGGCGTCTATCTCGATCTGCCGGCCAAGCTGTTCGGCCAGGTCATGGACGCCGAGGCCGGCAAAAGGTCGCTCGTGAAGGTGATCGATGCTGCGCCGGCGCAGATCCCCGCCCCCGACGCGGTCAAGCGCGCGCTCGACGTCCTCAGGAGCGCCAAGCGCCCGCTGATCATCCTCGGCAAGGGCGCGGCCTATGCGCAGGCTGACGACGCGATCCGTTCGTTGGTCGAGAAGAGCGGCGTCCCATTCCTGCCGATGAGCATGGCCAAGGGCCTGCTCCCCGACACGCATCCGCAATGCGCGGGCGCGGCGCGCTCGACCGTGCTGAAGGACAGCGACGTCGTGATGCTGATCGGCGCGCGCCTCAACTGGCTCCTCTCGCACGGCAAGGGCAAGACCTGGGGCGAGGCTCGCAAGAAGTTCATCCAGATCGATATCGAGCCCAAGGAGATGGACTCCAACGTCGAGATCGTCGCCCCTGTCGTCGGCGACATCGGCTCGTGCGTCGCCGCGCTGCTCGCCGGCATGGGCGGCAACTGGCCGGCCCCGCCGGCCGATTGGAGCAACGCCGTCAAGACCAAGCGCGACGAGAACGTTGCCAAGATGGCGCCGCGTCTGATGAACAACAATGTGCCGATGGACTATCACGGCGCGCTCGGCGTGCTGCGCACCATCGTCAAGGAGCGGCCCGACGCGATCCTGGTGAACGAGGGCGCCAACACGCTCGATCTCGCGCGCGGCATCATCGATGTGTATCAGCCGCGCAAGCGTCTCGACGTCGGCACCTGGGGCATCATGGGCATCGGCATGGGCTATGCCATCGCGGCAGCGATCGAGACCGGCAAGCCGGTGCTGTGCATCGAGGGTGACTCGGCGTTCGGTTTCTCCGGCATGGAGGTGGAGACGATCTGCCGCTACAAGCTTCCGGTCTGCATCGTCATCTTCAACAACGACGGCATCTACCGCGGCACCGACGTGAATTCCGTGAGCTCGGATCCCGCACCGACCGTGTTCGTAAAAGGCGCGCGTTACGACAAGATGATCGAGGCCTTCGGCGGCGTCGGCGTCAACGCGACGAGCCCCGACGAACTCAAACGCGCGGTCAACGCCGCGATGGATAGCGGCAAGCCGACCCTCATCAACGCGGTGCTCGACCCGGCCGCCGGCAGCGAGAGCGGCCGCATCGGCAATCTCAATCCGCAAAGCAAGTTGAAGAAGAAGTGATTCGCGTACCGCTCGTCCCCGCGAAAGCGGGGGCCCAGGGCAAAGAACTGGATGCCCGCTTGCGCGGGCATGAGCGGAGAGGACAAAGCGCACGAGGGAGACAGCAGATGGCCAAGAAGCAGAAAAAGGCGGCCAAGCCCGCGAAGAAGGCGGCGAAAAAAGCCGCGCCGAAATCCAGGAGGGTCGTCAAGCTCGCCGCCTCGAAGAAGCCCGCCGCGAAGAAAAGCGGCAACGGCCACCCGCGGCCCTCATCCAAGCCGTTCGGCCAAGCCGGCAAGGCGCTCGACGGCGTTCGCATCCTCGACTTCACGCATGTACAATCTGGCCCGACCTGCACGCAGCTCCTCGCCTACATGGGCGCCGACGTCATCAAGGTGGAGCGTCCCGGCGTCGGCGACATCACGCGCGGGCAATTGCGCGACGTGCCGAACGCGGACTCGCTCTACTTCACGATGCTCAACGGCAACAAGCGCTCGATCACGATCGACTCAAAGCACGCGAAAGGCCGCGAGATCCTCGATCGGCTGATCAAGCAGTGCGACGTGCTGGTGGAGAACTTCGCGCCCGGCGCGCTCGACCGCATGGGGCTGACCTGGGATCACATTCACAAGCTCAACCCGCGCATGATCGTCGCCTCGGTGAAGGGTTTCGGCCCCGGCCCTTATGAGGATTGCAAGGTCTACGAGAACGTCGCGCAATGCGCCGGCGGCTCGGCCTCGACCACCGGCTTCCGCGAAGGTCCTCCGCTCGTCACCGGCGCGCAGATCGGCGATAGCGGCACCGGCCTGCATCTCGCGCTCGGTATCGTCGCGGCGCTCTATCAGCGCATCCGCACCGGGCGCGGGCAGAAGGTGCTCTGTGCCATGCAGGACGGCGTGCTCAACCTGGCGCGCGTGAAATTGCGCGACCAGCAGCGCCTCGCGCACGGTCCGCTGAAGGAATACAGCCAGTTCGGCGAAGGCGTGCCGTTCGGCAAGGCGGTGCCGCGCGCCGGCAACGACAGCGGCGGCGGTCAGCCCGGCTGGATCCTGAAGTGCAAGGGCTGGGAGACCGATCCCGACGCCTACATCTACTTCATCACGCAGGCGCCGGTATGGGGCGCGATCTGCGACCTGATCGGCAAGCCGGAGTGGAAGACGGAAGCCGACTACGCGACGCCGAATGCGCGCCTGCCGCGGCTGAAGGCGATCTTTTCGACGATCGAGGAATGGACCATGACCAAGACCAAGTTCGAGGTGATGGACCTGTGCAACGCGGTCGACATTCCGGTCGGCCCGATCCTGTCGATGAAGGAGATCGCCGAGGAGCCGTCATTGCGTCAGACCGGAACGGTGGTCGAGGTCGATCATCCGACCCGCGGCAAGTACCTGACCGTCGGCAATCCGATCAAACTCTCCGACTCGCCCTGCGAGGTGGTGCGCTCGCCGCTGCTCGGCGAGCACACGGACGAAATCCTGAAGGACGTGCTCGGCTATTCGGCTTCCGAAGTGGCGGAGATCAAGGGCTCGGGCGCGATCACGCCCTCGGAAAAAGGCACAAGGGCAGAGGCGGCGTAAGTCTTCCCGTGTCCCGCACGCGATGCAGCGCGCTAGCGGTGCATCGCAGATGCGGGACCCCGGTTTGAAAAAGAAAGCTGGGTCCCGGTTCAGCAGCGCAGCACTTCGTGCTGCGCTGCGCCCGGGA
>JAXDNZ010000127.1:0-4471 GCA_034669185.1 Hyphomicrobiales bacterium | reverse complement strand
GCCATTTCGTCGACGATCACCACGATGTAGGGGATGACCTCGAGCTCGAGGTCTTCCTTCTCGTAGATCGCCTCGCCGCTCTCCTTATCGTAACCGGTGTGCACGGTGCGCGAGAGCAGCTCGCCCTTGCTCTTGGCCTCGGCGACGCGGGCGTTGTAGCCGTCGATGTTGCGCACGCCGAGCTTCGACATCTTGCGGTAGCGCTCTTCCATCTCGCGCACCGCCCATTTGAGCGCGACGACGGCCTTCTTCGGATCGGTCACCACCGGGGTGAGCAGATGCGGGATGCCGTCATAGACCGACAGTTCCAGCATCTTGGGATCGATCATGATGACGCGGCATTCGTCGGGGCGCAGCCGGTACATCAGGCTGAGGATCATCGTGTTGATGGCGACCGACTTGCCCGAGCCGGTGGTACCGGCGATCAAGAGATGCGGCATGCGGGCGAGATCGACGATCACCGGGTCGCCGCCGATGGTCTTGCCGAGGCAGAGCGGCAGGCGGGCCTGCGTGTCGGTGTAGTCGCCCGACGAGAGCTGTTCGCGCAGCAGCACCTTCTCGCGCTTCGGATTGGGCAGTTCGATGCCGATCGCGTTGCGCCCCGGCACCACCGCAACACGCGCCGACACCTTGCTCATGGAGCGCGCGATGTCGTCGGCCAGGCCGATCACGCGCGAGGATTTGATGCCGGGCGCGGGCTCGAGCTCGTAGAGCGTCACCACCGGACCCGGATGCGCGTTGATGATCTCGCCGCGCACGCCGAAATCGCCGAGCACGCTTTCGAGCGCCTTGGCGTTCTCCTCGATCGCCTCGGTGGAGAGGGTCAGGCGGTCGCCGGGCTTCACCGCGGTGAGCAGCGCAAGCGAGGGGAGCTCGTACCCGCCCTTCCTGTTCTTGACCACGCGCGGTGCGGGCTTGGCGCGCTTGCGCGGCGCCGCTTCCTCGGCCTCGTCTTCCTCGATCGCGTCGGGCTGATCCAGCGCCGGATTGGAATAGGGCTCCGAGTTCGGCTCGGCCATCCGGATCATGGATGGATCGCGCAACGGCACGATGCGCGGCCGGCGGCGGAAGGACAGGAGCTGCGGCAGCGCCAGCAGCATGCGGGTCTTTGCGGTGTAAAGCAGATGATAGAGCCAGCCGAGCGAGATGAGGCTGCGCGGTTCGGCGTCGTCCTCGTCCGTCGCTGGTTTCTTCGCGACGGGCTTTTCGTCCTCTTCTTGGTCCGCCTTGTCGTGCCAGCCGAAGCCGGCCGCCAGCGCGAGCGCCGCGAACGCCACGACACCGATGAAGAGCGCGACCGCGAGGCGCGCGGTGCCGAACAGCGGCGCGCCGAAGACCCAGACCGGCACGCGCAGCATGGCATCGCCGACCACGCCGCCGAGACCGCTCGGCAGCGGCCAGGCCGTGCTCGGCGGCAGACAGGACGCAAATCCCGCGGCGGCGAACGCGCCGATCATCCAGAACACGAGACGCGTCTTCTCACGATCGAAGATGCGATGCGTGAGCAGCCGCCAGCCCCAGGCGGCCACCGGAAACAGAAACCCGACCGTCGCGACGCCGAGAAGCTGCATCATCAGGTCGGCACTGATCGCGCCGGGCAGGCCCAGCATGTTGCGGACCGGCGCATTGGTGGCGTGGCTCAGCGAGGGGTCCTGCACCGACCAGGTGGCGAGCGCGACCGCTGCGATCCCGGCGACACCGAGCAGCGCCGCGCCGATGATTTCGTGCATGCGGCGGCGCAACATCGCGCGCAACTCATCCGAGACGAAGTCGGCGGTGGAGAGGGTGTAGCGGACAGCCGGCATGATCCGCGCTCCTTATCCGAGCACCGCGACGAGGCGATGGAGCGCCTCGGCGGTGACCTCACGGTCCTGCACCATCGCGATGCGGATATAGCCGTCGCCCGGATTGGCGCCGTCGGCCTGCGGGCGTGCCGCATAGTTCCCGGGCAGAACGCGCAGGCCCGCTTCCTTCCACAGCTTCACCGTCACGGCCTCGCTGCCCCCTTGCGCCGTCACATCGAGCCAGAGGAAGAACCCGCCGGGTGGACGTCTGTAGCCGTAGCGGTTGCCGATGATCTGGTCGGCGAGATCGAACTTGGCGCGATAGAGCGCGCGGTTCTCCTCGACGTGGGCTTCATCGGCATAGGCCGCGATCGCGACCTCCTGCGCCGGCACCGGCACCTGCGGCGCCGCGACCGAGCGCAGATCGAGGAACGGCTTGATGAAGCGCTTGTCGCCGGCGACGAAGCCGATGCGCATGCCGGGGAGGCTCGAGCGCTTCGAGAGCGAGTGAAACACCGCGACGTTGGCGAAGTCGGGCCCGGCGACTTCGAGCGTGCCGGGCGGTTTCTTCTCGCCATAGATCTCCGAATAGCATTCGTCCGCGAACACCATGAAGCCGTGCTTGCGCGCGAGCGCCACGAGGCGCGTGAGATAGTCCTTGTCGGCGATCGAGCCCTGCGGGTTGGCGGGCGAAGCGAGATAGAACGCGACGGTGCGGGCGAGCAGGCTTTCCGGAAGCGCGTCGAGATCGGGCAGGAAGCCGTTCGCGGCGGTCGCGTCGAGATAGACCGGCTCGCAGTCGGCGGCGACCGCGCCCGCCGCATAGACGGCATAGAACGGATTCGGGATCAGCATCGCGGGTCTGCCCGCACGCGCACCGATGAAGCGCTTGGCGGCGATCGCGGCGAGGAACAGGCCTTCGCGCGTCCCGGAGAGCACGAGAATTTCGCTGGCCGGATCAATCGGACGCGCGAGCGTGTAGCGCCGGTTGAGCCAGCCGGCCGCGGCCGCGCGAAACCGCTCGGTGCCGGGATTGGCCGGATAGCGGCCGAAGTCGGCGAGGTGCGCGGCGAGCACCGGCCCGACGAAGGGCGGGATCGGATGCTGCGGTTCGCCGACCGCGATGTTGATGACAGGCTTGCCCGGCGTGACGTCGGCCAGGAGCTCCGCGAGGCGCACGAACGGCGAGCGCGCATCGGGGACCTTCGCCGGAGTTGATGTCGCGCGTTCGGTGAGCGTCATGGACTCAGCACTGGGCCCGCGGGAACGCCCCGCAGATCAGCCACTTCCGCCACCATAGGAGGGGTCAGGTTAAGGGCCGATTAACCATCGGGGTGCGTTCGGCTTCTCAGTCGTTTCCCCCGGTCCATGGCCTGCGAGCGCCATGCCGGATGTGAATGATGGAAACGACGTCTCCGGAGACGCGATAGTAGATGATATAGGGATAGCGCCCGAGCCAAAGCGCGTGCACGCCGAGTTCTTTGACGAATCGCGCTCGTCGCGGAGAGGAACTCAAGCTCGCTATCTTGTCGGCGATGAACGCTTTGACGTTTCGGGCGGCTTGCGGGCTTTGTCGATTGAGATACTCAAAAATCGCTTCGCGGTCGGCAAATGCGCGCGGCGTATAGCGAATTCTCATAGACCATGGCGCTTGTCCGCGGCCGCAACGATGTCGTCGGGAACGTATTCGCCTCGTTCAGCCTGCGCGAGACCTTCCAGGATCGCGGCTCGCGTTGCGGCGTCGATCGGAAATTCAGCTGCATCGCCCCCCGTCATGGAAAGCAACGCGGCGGCGAGGGCATCCTGCTCTTCGGCCGGCAGCGTCTGAATCGTGGCGATGGCCTGTTCCATCAATTTGGTCATGGCCACCTTTTAGCACAGGAGCCGGGCCTAACTCAAAAAGTGAGAGGCCTCGGGGTGAGCCGAGGCCTCTCGACGGACGGGGCGGTGCCGGGTCTCTGCCCCAACCGTTTCCGTTGTCTATTGAACCGTCTCGCCGTGGAGCGAGAGATCGAGGCCTTCCTGCTCGATCTCGGGTGTGACGCGCAGGCCGATGACCATGTCGATCACCTTGAGCAGGATCAGCGATACGATGACGTCGTAGACGATCACGATCACGATGCCGTAGACCTGATTGAGCAGTTGAATCGGATTGCCCTCGAGCAGGCCGGCGGTGCCGCCGTACTGTTCGACTGCGAACACGCCGGTGAGCAGCGCGCCGACAATGCCGCCGACGGCATGCACGCCGAATGCATCGAGCGCGTCGTCATACCCGAGCATGTGCTTCAGGCCGGTGACGCCCCAGTAGCAGACGACGCCCGCGGCAGCGCCGATCACAAGCGAACCGACCGGACCGACGAAACCGGAGGCCGGTGTGATCGCCACGAGTCCCGCGACCGCGCCGGTGCAGATGCCGATCACCGTCGGCTTGCCGCGATGGAACCACTCGACCAGCATCCAGACAAATCCTGCGGTCGCGGTGGCGAACTGGGTGACCGCCATCGCCATGCCGGCCTGCAGTCCCGCCGTCACCGCCGAGCCGGCGTTGAAACCGAACCAGCCGACCCAGAGCAGTCCGGCGCCGATGAACGTCAGCACCATGTTGTGGCCGGGACCGCTGTCCTTGCGTTTGCCGAGCATCAGGCAGCACATCAGGCCGGCAACGCCGGAGTTGATATGCACGACCG
>JAXDNZ010000126.1:0-2604 GCA_034669185.1 Hyphomicrobiales bacterium | reverse complement strand
TGCCACGATGGAATGCGCACACCCGTTGCAGGGTGTGGCCGGCGGCTACGAATTTCGCGTGCCTCTCCTCGAAGGCGATCACGTCACGGACGACACCGGCACCGGCTTCGTGCACACCGCACCGGGCCACGGCCGCGAAGACTTCGACGTCTGGACCGCAAACACGCGCGAACTCGACGCGCGCGGCATCTCCACCGCGATCCCCTACACGGTCGACGAGAATGGTGCGTTCACCGATCAGGCGCCGGGCTTCACCGGCAAGCGCGTCATCACCGACACGGGCGCCAAGGGCGACGCCAACGAGGCGGTCATCAAGGCGCTGATCGACGCCGGCAACATCATCGCGCGCGGCCGGCTGAAGCATCAGTATCCGCACTCGTGGCGCTCGAAGAAGCCGGTGATCTTCCGCAACACGCCGCAATGGTTCATCGCGATGGACAAGGACATCGCGGATGGCGCCGGCAAGGCGAAGGGTGGCGACACATTGCGCGATCGCGCGCTCGAAGCCATCAAGGCGACGCGCTGGGTCCCGCCGCAGGGGCAGAACCGCATCACCGGCATGATCGTCAGCAAGCCCGACTGGGTGCTGTCGCGCCAGCGCGCCTGGGGCGTGCCGATCGCTGTGTTCGTGCGCGACCTCGGCGGCGGCTCGGTCGAAATCCTGCAAGACGAGGCGATCAACACGCGCATCGGCGAAGCGTTCGAGAAAGAGGGCGCCGACGCCTGGTACGCGAAAGGCGCGCGCGAGCGCTTTCTCGGGAGCCGCGCGACCGAGGACTGGAAGAAGGTCGACGACATCCTGGATGTCTGGTTCGACTCAGGCTCGACGCATGCCTTCGTGCTCGAAGACCCGCGTCACTTTCCGAGCCTTGCCGGGATCAGGCGCAAGATCCACGGCGGCGCCGATACCGTGATGTATCTGGAAGGCTCCGACCAGCACCGCGGGTGGTTTCATTCCTCGCTGCTCGAATCCTGCGGCACGCGCGGCGTCGCGCCGTTCGACGTGGTGCTGACTCACGGCTTCATCCTCGACGAGAAGGGCGAGGACAAGATGTCGAAGTCACGGGGCAACGTGATCTCGCCGCAGCAGCTGATGAAGACGCATGGTGCCGACATCCTGCGCCTCTGGGTCACGGCGTCGGACTATACGGACGACATCCGCTTCGGCCCCGAGATCCTGAAGAACTTTACCGAGACCTACCGCAAGCTGCGCAATACGCTGCGCTGGATGCTCGGCAACCTCGCGCATTTCCGCCCGGAGGACCGCATCGCGCCCGAGCGGATGCCGGAGCTCGAGCGGCTGATGCTGCATATGCTGGTCGAGCAGGACGCGGCGGTGCGGCAAGCGCTCGCGAATTTCGACTACAAGCGCGTGTTCGCGGCGTTGATCCCGTTCATGACCATCGACCTTTCGGCGTTCTATTTCGACATCCGCAAGGATGCGCTCTACTGCGATCCGATCTCATCGCTCAAACGCAAGGCGTGCCTGACGGTGCTCGAACAGCAGTTCCGCTGTCTCGTCACCTGGCTCGCGCCGATGCTGTGTTTCACCACGGAGGAAGCCTGGCTCTCGCGTTATCCGTCGGAGGACGGCTCGGTGCATCTGGAAGTGCTCCCCGAGATTCCGCGCGCGTGGGCCGACGCGGCGCTGGCCGCGAAGTGGGACAAGGTGCGTGCCTTGCGGCGCGTCGTCACCGGCGCGCTCGAGCTCGAGCGCGCGGGGAAGCGCATCGGCTCGTCGCTGGAGGCGGCGCCGCTGGTCTTCGTGTCCGATCCGGACCTGTTCGCCGTGCTGGTCGAGATCGACCTCGCCGAGGTCTGCATCACGTCGGCCGCGACCCTGGTCGAGGGCGAAGGGCCGGCGGACGCCTTCCGGCTCGACGAGGTGAAGGGCGTCGCCGTGGTGCCGAAGCTCGCGGAGGGACAGAAGTGCGCGCGCTCGTGGAAGGTGCTCACCAGCGTCGGCTCGGACCCGGCTTACCCCGACATCTCGCCGCGCGATGCCGCCGCCATGCGCGAATGGGAAGCCGTCGCCAAGACACCCAACAAGGCGGCCGAATAGGTGCGTGTAACTGAATACCTTTATGGCCCCTGGACCCGTCTTGGGGTGATCTTGGCTCTGGCTGCCTGCGCAATCGACCAAGCGGTCAAGGTCTGGCTGCTCCAGGTCTACGGCCTCGCCCAGAAGGGCATCGTCGCCCTGACGCCCTTTCTCGACCTTGTGCTCACTTGGAACACCGGCATCAGCTACGGCCTGTTTCCGCAAGAAAGCGACCTCGGCCGCTGGCTGCTCCTGGCCGCGAAGCTGGTCGCGGTTCTGGCGCTCTGGATCTGGCTCGCCCGTGCCCGCTCGGCGCTGACCGCGGCTGCGCTCGGCCTCATCATCGGCGGCGCCTTCGGCAATGCCATCGACCGCCTCGCCTATGGGGCGGTCGCGGACTTCGTCCTGTTCCACATCACCACGGCGAGCGTCAATTTCAGCTGGTACGTGTTCAACCTGGCGGATGCCGCCATCGTTGCCGGGGTTATCGGACTCTTGTATGAATCCTTCGCGCCGGAGCACGCCGCAAAAGCGCCCTGATCGGCCCCGCATAGTCGGGCGTC
>JAXDNZ010000125.1:0-5729 GCA_034669185.1 Hyphomicrobiales bacterium | reverse complement strand
ACCCCCTTCCCTCATGGGCGCGCGCCTGACCTTGCCCCGCCTCGCCCAGACGATATCTAGCCCGGCATGGACCTGACCGCCGATCTCGCCCTCGACACCCGCGCCGGGTGGCCTGCCGACCTGCGCGTGCTCGTCGACCGCTACCCCCGCGAGGTGTGGAGCGGCCACGCCAATCTCGGGGAGATGGCGCAGTTCTGGCTCCAGCGCCACGACATGTTCCGTGAGGTCGGCGCAGCGCTGGAGCAGGCCTCGGCGGCATTTCGGGAAGGCACCGCGACTGGGGAGGATTTCCGCGCCTGGTTTCCGCCGCGGCTGCAGTTCTTCTTGCAGCAACTCCACGCCCATCACCAGGTCGAGGATCTGCATTTCTTCCCGGTCTTCCAGGCCGCGGAGGCCCGGCTCGCCCGCGGCTTTACCGTGCTGGAAGCCGACCACCGCGTGATCCACGAGGCGATCGCCGGCGCGGTCGAGACCGCCAATGCTTTCCTGCAAACCCCCGCGGAGGCCGACGCCCTGCGCCGGGCGGGCGAGCGCTACGCAGTCGCGGGCGACGCACTGCTCGACAAGCTCCGGCGCCACCTGCGCGACGAGGAGGACCTCATCATCCCCCTCATCCTCGATCGCGGCGAAGGCCCGCTCGGCGTCGGCTGAAAGCAAGCACTTCCGCCCATTCTTATCCACAGCAGCAAAAACGCTTGCGAATCGATGCCGTCGTCATAACGTGCGGGATGATGCTGGAAGCCGACCGCCGCGGCGGAGCGACGGTCGGGGCTCGGTGTCACGATCGGCAGACGCCGGCGGGCGCGCCGAAGACTTTCCGCAGATTCCAATTGCGAACAGTCGATGTTCGTTCATGATTGGAAAGTTGAACTGAGTCGTGTTCGCTTCCGCACCAGTCCCCTCGGCGTGATTTTCGTTTCCTCATCCTGAGACGCGCAGAACAAGATGGACTCGACACTCTGGAGTCGTACTCCGCTGGTGCCAAGACCAAGCCGGTTCGATACGGGCGCCTTTGCCGCCGAGAATCTGGACCAGGGCACCATCGTCATCCCGAAATGGCATGAATCCTTTTATGACGGCATGGAAGGCTGGATCCGGCTGGACCGGCGGCAGGTGATGAAACTGCCCAAGGCCCAACGCGAACTGTTCCTCCGTTATGGCCTGGATCAGGATTTTGACCGGATCATCGGTCCGGTGGACATCCGCTACGTGACCACCCCGGACAACTACATCAACCACTCGTGCGACCCGAACCTGCACTACGACATCGTCGGCAATGTCGTGGCCGCGCGAGACATCCGCAAAGGCGAGGAAGTCTTCATCGATTACGGCTGCTTCATCGTGAACTTCGATGAGCCGTACAAATGCGCCTGCGGCGCGCCGCACTGCCGCGGCCGCATCAGGAAGCAGGACTGGAAGAAGCTCGCCATGACCTACGGCATGAACATGCCGCCCTTCGTGCAACGTCGCATCGCACGGACGCTGAATGCTGCCTGAACCGCTTTGATTCGTGCGAAGTCGAAGCATGCGTGCGTCAGATGATCGAAAAAACCGCCGAGATCGCCGCAATCCGGCGCCTGGCCGCGTCGGGAAACATCAGTCCTGCGCGGCTTGAGCTTTATCTTGCGCTGGAGCGTCGCGTACCGGGTGGACTGACGCTCCTGCGCAACGCCGGCGGCTACTTCGTCCTGATCCGCGCCGGGCGAGGTTATGCCGGCAACGCCGCCACCATGTTCGAGCACTTCTACGTCTATCGCGACGGCAGCACCGACGCGGCCGAAGCCGTGCCGGATGAAGCGGTGCGCGACCTGTTCGACTTCATAACGGCCAACCACGATAATGTCTGGCTTTCCTTCGACAATCTGGCGCCGAACGGTCACGCGCTCGACGGCGCCGATCTCGCCTACAACCTGCTGCCGATCGCAGGCTCTTCCTATGAGGCGTACATCAAAGGTCTCGGCAGCGATCGCCGTCGCGCGCTCGACAAAGCGCTGCGCGAAACGGCGCGCGCGACGGAAGAATGCATCACCGATCGAGAGAAAATCCGCGCCATCGTGGATACGCTGGTTCGCGACCACTGCCGCACCCGTTACAACGGCGAGTCGCTGCTCGAGCGCGAGACAACGCGCGAGGAAGTCTATGCGGCGATCGACGTGTTCCCCACCGAGGTGCGCATCACGCGCGACGGCGAGCGCTATGCCTTCGCGGTGGCCAACGAGATCGACCGTTCGCTCTACGTGCCGCTGGTCGGCGGCACCGACCCGTTCATGATCAAGCGGGCCTATCACTCATTGATCAGATCCGCGTTCGAAAGCGATCGCATCGCCGAGGTCGATGCGGCGTCCGCTTTTCCGTTCCTGAAGCGTCAGATGGGTTTTTCGCCAGTCAGCTTCCACGCGGTCTTGCAAGGAGACCCGGAATGGACGCACTACATCATGTGAAGGCCCCGGCGCCCGCCGCCGTAGCGGTGGGCGCGCCCCTGTTTGAGGTCCGCGCGATCGAAGGCGGCCAGGGCGTGTTCGCGCTGCGCCCGATCGCGGCCGGCACACGCCTGTTCGGCGAGGACGACTGGACCGACGACGCGGAGCGCAAACGCTTCTCCTCGCTGTCGGCCGATCAGGTGCGGGACCTCAGTCCGGCGATGCGGGCGCTGTTCCTGCGCTTTGCCTACAATTCGGCGCCGGAACGAGTGAGCGGCACCTTCCATCCGGAAGCGGTACGCCACGCAGTCAACTTCCTCAACCACAGTTGCGATCCAAATGTCGGCTATGACGGCGCCGACCATATCGTCGCATTGGTGCGCATCGCACCGGGCGAACAGATCCGCATGGATTACGGAACCTACAGCTTCTCCTTCGACCACGAGTTTGCCTGCCGCTGTGGCGCGCGCTGGTGCCGCGGCCGCGTGACACGCCACGACTGGCCCGACCTCGTGCGTGGCGGCCTGCGCCTGCCGGGCTTCATGCGCGCGAAGGCCGACAAGGCGCTGTGGGGATAACTCCCGGCCGCGGGCTGCACGCCGCAGCGTGCCTTCTCCTCGCCCCGAGCACATGGCACGATGGCGGCGGGACCGATCGGAGGCTTTGCATGCGCCGGAGATGGCTGTTGCCGGCGGGCGCCGCGACGCTGGCCGCCGTCTGGGGCACCGGCCTTGCGGCCCCGCGCATCGCCGAGATGCCGGGCAGCAAGGCCCCGGGCGGGGTTGAAGTCGATGTCGAGCTCGTGCTGGCGGTCGATATCTCGTACTCGATGGACTACGACGAACTTGCCTTGCAGCGCGACGGCTACGTGCAGGCGTTGACCTCGAGCGAATTCCTCAATGCGCTCAAGCAGGGCACGCACGGCAAAGTCGCGGTCACCTTGGTCGAATGGGCCGGCGTCAACGACCAGCGTGTCGTGCTCCCGTGGAGACTGATCGACGGTCCGGCGAGCGCGCAATCCGTGTCGGCCGAGATGGCCCGGGCGCCGATACGCCGCTCCTACCGCACCTCGATCGCGGGCGCGCTGATGTTTTCCATCGGGTTGTTCGAGAGCAACGGCTTTCGCGGCATCCGCCGCGTGATCGACGTCTCCGGCGACGGCACCAACAATCAGGGCCCGATCGTGACGACTGTGCGCGACGAGGTGATCGCGAAAGGCATCACCATCAACGGGCTGCCGATCATGCTGAAAGAGCCGCAACCGAACTCGATCGACATCAAGGATCTCGACATCTACTACGAGGATTGCGTGATCGGCGGCCCCGGCGCGTTCGTGGTTCCGATCCGCGAGCGCGAAAAATTCAAGGATGCGATCCGCACCAAGCTGGTGCTCGACATCGCCTCGCATCCGATCGAGCCGCGCGTGATCCCGGCGTCGTCGGCGAACCCGCGCATCTCCTGCACCATCGGCGAACAGATGTGGCAGCGCCGCTGGGGCAGCGGGATCGACATGCGCTAGCGCACAAACCGCGCGGCGATTTCCACATGCGGCGAATAGCGGAACTGATCCACCGGCGTGACCGCATCGAGCCGATAACCGCCATCGACGAGAAGACGCGCGTCGCGCGCGAACGTCGCGGCGTTGCACGAGACGGCGACGATCGTTGGCACCTTCGAGGTCGCCAGTTGCCGCGCCTGCGCGTCCGCGCCCTGACGCGGCGGATCGAACACCACCGCATCGACGCGTTTGAGCTCCTCCGGCATGAACGGCCGGCGGAACAGGTCGCGCGGCTCGGCTTCAATCGGCCTGAGGCCCGGGGTGTTCGCCGCCGCCTGGCGTAATGCCGCGATGGCCGCCGCATCCGCATCAGCCGCGCGGATGCGGGCGCGCTCGGCGAGCCGCAGCGCGAACGGCCCGACGCCGCAGAACAGGTCCGCGATCACTTTCCCGTCACCGATATGTTCAGCCACGAGCCGCGCAAGCACCCCCTCGCCGCCCGCGGTCGCCTGCAGGAATGCACCGGGCGGCAGCACCACCGACGCCTTGCCGATGCGCAGCGTCGGTGGCCGGCGCTGCACCACCAGTTCGCCGTGACGCGTGAGCCGCGCGAGACGGTGCGTCTCGGCGATGCGCGCGAGCGCGGCTGTACGCCGCGATTGCAAAGGGCCGGAGCCACGCACATCGACGTCGAGCCCTGCGTCCGTCGCCGTCACCTGGATATCGAGCGGCTTCTTCACCGGCCCGAGCGCCTCGGCGATAGCCCATGCGGCCGGGATCGCACCGTCCATCGCCGGCGCGAGCACGGGACAGCGGTCGATCGCAATGATCCGATGTTCCCGCGCGGCTGCGAAGCCGACGCTGAGGATGTCGCGCCCGCCGCGACGCGCATGCAGCACCGCGCGACGCCGTCCCGCGCCATGGGCGTCGATCAAGTCATCCACGTGCGTCTCGAGACGTACTGCGGCAAGCGCCTGCACGACGATGTCGCGTTTCCAGCCGCGGTAATTCTCGAAGCGCCAGTGCTGCACGGCGCAGCCGCCGCACACGCCAAAATGCGGACAGATCGGTTCGATGCGGTCCGCGCTCGCCGTCTCGACGCGCAAGAGATGCCGCCGGTCCGGATGAAGCGGCCAGGGGTCGACCTCGACCGTCTCGCCCGGGAGCGCGTAGGGCACGAACACCGCGCCATCATGGGTCTCCACGACTCCATCGCCGTGATGGCCGATGCGTCCAACAGTCAGGCGTTCGGTCATGACGGCGCGCTGCTCACGATCGCCGGAAGATAATGCCGCGCCGTGAGCACATGGAAACGCCAGGTCAGCAGCACGGCGTACATCGCGATGCCGAGCGAGAGGCCGATCCAGATGCCGTATGCGCCGTAGCCGAAGGTGAAGCCTAATACCCAGCAACCGGTAAATCCGATCAGCCAGAAGCTCACGGCCGCGAAGACGAGCGGCATTCGCGTATCGTTGAGTCCGCGCAAGGTCCCGGCCGCGACGGTCTGCACGCCGTCGGCGATGAAGAAGGTCGCGCCTACGACCAGCAGGGAGGCTGCGAGCGCGGCCGTCTCGGGATCGGGCGCATCGCGCCCGAGAAACAGCAGCGGCAGCACATCGCGCGTCAGCGCGACCAGCAGCGTCAGCGCCATCATGAAGACGATGCCGAGCCCGAGCGCCGAGACGCCGGCGCGGCGCGTCGCCGCCGCATCCCGGCGCCCCGCCGCGTGGCCGACCCGCACCGTCGCCGCCATGCCGATGCCGAACGGCACCATGAACAGGATCGCGGCGATCTGCAGCGCGATCTGATGC